>JAUIJQ010000363.1 GCA_030431165.1 Rhodothermia bacterium
CCGCGGCGCGATGGCGCTGTTTGGCGAAAAGTATGGTGACCGGGTACGCGTCATCACGTTTGATCCGGAGTACTCAGTTGAGCTCTGTGGAGGCACCCATGTTAGTGCTTCGGGCGAGCTTGGCCTCTTTCGGATTGTGTCGGAGGGTTCGGTCGCCTCGGGTGTACGGCGCGTCGAGGCGGTGGTTGGCCAGGCAGCGCTGCAGTCGGTTCGGCAGATGCAATCGTCGCTCGATGCGGTTCGTGGACAGTTCAAGGCGCTCCAGCGCCCGGTTGAAGAGGCAGTGGCGGAGGCGCTTGCACAGAACGTTGGGCTCGAGAAAGAGCTTGCAGCCTTGAAGCAGCAGTCACTAGCCACGTCTCTCGAGGCGTTTATCGAAAGCGCAAGCGACGTAGAGGGTATTCGACTTGTAACGGGCAAAACGGGCCCCGCTGACATGGACACGCTGAGGCATCTGGGCGAAGACCTCCGCGAGCGACTGGGAACGGAGAGCATCGGATTGATAGGAGCCGTTGATCCCGAGGGAGGGAAGGTTTACCTCGTATCGGTCGTGACCGATGACCTTGTCAAGCGAGGCGTCAGTGCCGGCAAACTGGTGGGTGCAGTAGCAAAACGAGTTGGCGGCGGCGGCGGCGGCCGTCCTCAGTTGGCAACAGCAGGCGGCAAGCAGCCGGAGAACCTGGACGACGCGCTTGCATCCGTACGCGACAGTGTTTCAGAACTGTTTCAGAACCACTGATGAACTAGCCGTTGCGGGGCTTTGCGATTTGAACGAAGCGCTGCTAGCTTGAATTAATGACGACGCAAAAGCATACAAACGGCCAGACACCGCGCAGCGTCTTCGGAACCATGTGCGACACGATCGACGAACGGGGTGCTGCGTTTGTCGTGCTCGTTGATCCCGATCGGTTTGAAGCTGAATCGCTTGGACAGTTCTGTGAGCGATGCCTTCGGTCTGGTGTTGATGCCTTCTTTGTCGGCAGCAGCGTGCTCATCCGCTCCGACTTCGACGTCTTCTGTCGACAGCTCAAGCGTGAATCGGCACTACCCGTAGTCGGTTTTCCCGGTTCAGTAAGCCAGATATCGGCTGAGCTGGACGCCGTGTTATTCCTGTCGATTGTCAGCGGTCGGAATCCGGAATACCTGTTTGGACAACATGTTCATGCGGCGCCGCTAGTCAGGCGGTTGGGGGTAGAGCCGATTTCAACCGCCTACATGCTTGTCGAGTCGGGTGCGACCACAACAGCGCAGTACATGAGTAGCTCCATGCCGCTTCCGCGTTCTAAACCAGACGTGGCCGCCGCTACCGCTCTCGCCGCTGAGATGTTGGGGATGCGTCTGTTATTCACCGACGCCGGATCCGGTGCCCAGGCTCCTGTTCCGGTCGAAATCGTAAGCGCTATCGCAGAGACGTGCAGCGCGCCGCTTGTAGTAGGTGGCGGACTGCGCTCGCCGGAGGCCGTCTCGGATCGCGTTGAAGCCGGCGCGGGGGTAATCGTGATTGGCAATGCAGTTGAGCGAAGATCCGACGAAGGCTTTCTGACGGAACTTGGCCATGCCGTTCACGTTGCACAGCCCCGCACTATTTGACGCCGCTGATCTCAACAACGGAGGGGTGCCGGAGTGGTTGAACGGGGCGGTCTCGAAAACCGTTGTACCTCTTTGAGGTACCGAGGGTTCGAATCCCTCCCCCTCCGCAGCTTGCGTCGATTCTGTGCGTGGTTGTGGCAAACTGACGACGATGCTTAGTTGCCGCGAGCCTTGTCCGATATAAGGTCGAGGGGCCTTGGTTGCCCCCTTCCGGGCGCGTGCTCAATCAAAATGGAGTTCCGATGGAGTGGCTGACATGCAAGGCCTGCGGGTCAAGTGCCATTATCCCGATGGACGTGGAGGTCGACGATGTCGATCTGACGACGGGAGAACTTGACTTCGATTCAGACGAGCTGTCGATGGATCTCGACGAGCACGACCACGACGGTGGCGACGGAGTAGGTGATTTTGACCCGGCCGATGCGTTTGAAGACGATCCAGGTCACGAGCTTGCAGATGGTGAGCAGGAGTCCCGCTTCTACTCGTGCCACGTATGTGGCGACAACTGGCTTGCTGTTAAAGAGCACGAAAGCGAAGGGGCGTGTCTTGTTACGTTCATTCACCAGATGGGAATGGCGCCCGTGCTGAAGCGCGTTGCCCACATGCAGACGCATATCGTGATCAACGAAAGCACCGTGGACAACTGGGAGTACTACCTGGACGACGAGATTGTCGACGAGTCGGACTGGACCGAGACGCTGAACAGTCGGCGCCAGGTGCTGAAATCGGTCTGCACGAACTAGTTCGGTCTGCACGCACCAGATCGATCTGAGCAACGTAGATCGGCCTGTACGATTCAGGCGAGGTCACTCGACTAACGCCAGCTCTTCCATCATCTCGTCTACGGTGGCGTCCGTATCGCGCCAGATGCGAATGACAGAGCCTGTACCGTCCAACAGGATTGTGGCAAGATTGTGGTCCAACGTTTCTGAGTCGGTGAAAATCGTTACGCCTGCCGCGACGTATAGCGCCGCCAGCGTATTCGGCGTTCCTGTCGCAAAACGCCAGCGCGGGTAGTCTGCTCCATATCGCTTCGCGTATCCCTCCAGGACACTCGGCGTATCGTATTCAGGATCAATCGTTACGCTAACGAGACGTACGTCGTTTGGTGCTGACCTGTGCACTTCCCGGAAGCGCGTCGAGAGTAGTGGGCAGAAATCTGGTAGAGGGCATCGCGTGTAGATGAAGTCGACAAGTATCGCACGCGCTGACGTGTCGGGCAGAACAAAACCTTCTCCTTTCTGATCAATAAGTTGCACGGCGCCCAGTGTGTCACCGATCCGCAGTACGCTGATGCTTGAGTCGCCGCGGACTGTGAGGGTCCGTGCGTCGTTCTCGCCGGCGTCGCCGGCATGACGAAGTTGCGACCGGGGTATTCGCTGCAGCCCAGAAACGAACGAGCGATTCTTCCGCACGTGCAGCACGAAGGAAACGGCATCGCCGATCTCATAGCCTTCAATCGTTGCCGGATCTGCATTAAACGGCATTGTCATGGCCGGCATAAATCCCTCAACCTCATCGTGCGCGATGAACACCTTGGTCTGATCACTGGAGAATCCTTCGATCAAACCCTGCATTGGGATGTCGGTCCGTGCGCACCCGCCAACGCTGACAAGAAGCGCGAGTAAGAATCCGAAATGGCCGAAGGCTGGAACCGGTGAGATTCGTCGCATGATTAATGGAACGCCGATCCGGCGCATTACCTCCGCCAGATCAGTTGCAGCCGTAGTTCTCGGATTCGGTTTCCGTCCAATTGATCGAGCCCGCTACCAACCGTGTCGACAAACTCAAAGCGGGTCACGCCGTACTTGATCTGCAGGAGCAGCGACTCGTGCGGGTAGAGGTTTAAAAGCGCATACATACGCTGACCTTGACCGGAGAACGCGGGCACCGAAAAAGTGTACCGCAGGTCGTACTCGTAGGTGTAAACACGCGCATCAAATCCGTCCGTATCAAAGTGAGCGACACGGAGATCGATGCTCCACCACTGCGGCCCGACAATGCGCAGGTCCTGCATTACGAGGTAGCCGTATCGTCGCGACGTGCCGACTCCCGAAGATGCACCCGAAGATGCTTCCGAGAATGCCGTTAGTTCAACGCGACTGCGCGAGGAAAGTCTGGGAGAGAAGTCGTACTGGAGCTGTCCGCGTACCGACGATCGTATCGTTGGTGCGATCGCGTTTAGCGGAGGCTGGTCTGGCAGCGTTGCGGCGTATCCGGTGTCTTTCGATTCAACTCGACCTTGTACATACCATGTTACCCACCGGCGCGGGCGATGCTCCACAAGCACGAGTCCGTCAGTACCGGAACTGGGCCATGCGACGCCAAACCGGGGAGCAGGGAAGCGGTAGTTGTCAATGTACCCTGCCAGTCGCCACGTACGGGTCGGACGAATCTGCACACCGGCGTACAGCCCGGATTCATTCTGCCCGGAGCCGCTACTTTCACCAAATGCGAACGCATGAAGGTTCGTAAATCCGGGAGCGTACCGTCGCGCGCTGATCACTGCACGAACCGATCGCCCGAAGCGACCACTGAATCCGCCAATGGACGCCCACTTACCATCTTGATCGGTGGCAGCTTCACCAAACAGTGCATGTCGCCCGAGAATGAGGTGGCCGAAAACACTACCCACGCGCGCTCGGTCGCCCGAAAACTCCTCAGCTTCGTACGGTAGACTACCCGCCTCAATCGGGATATCAAACGACGACTGGTATCCGACTGCGCCAACGCGATGTCTCTTGCCAAACCACTCCAATCCGCCCCCAAGCAGTGTCTCGATGACCTGGTCGCGACG
>JAUIJQ010000364.1 GCA_030431165.1 Rhodothermia bacterium
CCACTTCGGGTTGACCTATTTGCCGCGCGTTCAGGCCGGCGTCCTGTTCGCCCAGGACCGCGCCATCACACAGACCGTCTGTGAGCGTGCAACCGAGTTTCTCGGTCGGCGGAAAGAGACACACTTCCGAAGCCGACTAAAAGAAGGCCGCACAGAAGAAACATGTGAGTGGGGCCTCGCCATGGCAATGAGCAGCATGGGCTTGTCGGTTGTGCCCTGGCTCCAGGCCAACAACAGTCCTCAGCTCGACTTCGTGGACAGCCTCACCGAGTTCGATGATGGCTTCCATGACGTCAAGTGCCGTTACTACACTGATCGCTTTGTGTACAATCTGCGCGGTCTGCCAAATCGTACGCTGCGAGAATTCCTCATCCGGGTTTTTTCAAGCCTGCCCGGACGCGGGGACCACATGCAGGTGACGCCGTTCATTCTGCATTTCGGATGGCTGCGATTCAAGCACGTCTTTGAGCGATTCGCAGAGCAGGTCTGGGAAGAGAGCGTCCGATCAGCCCAGAGCGAACTGGAGACAGAGTCCGCTGATTCACTTTCGGTTGCGGTCCCGCTGTAATCGCGGCGCGGCGAGCGTTCCGGCTACTTGACCGACACGTATGGTCGCAGGCGCTCGATTGTCTTTGCGCCAATGCCCTTTACGCGAGCCAGATCTTCGATCCGGGCAAATGGCCCGTTGTTTTCGCGATAGACAAAGATGCGCTCTGCCAGGACGGGACCAATTCGGGGCAGCGCCTCGAGGTCAGCAAGCGTGGCGGTATTGACGTTGACAACGCTCAGGTCCGACGGCGACTGCGGTTCCTGGTTTTCATCCGGCGTCAATGCCAGCGGGTTTACTTCCCGCGTCGGCGCTTCATCCCGGATGAGCGACTCGTGGACATATCCCAAGGCGCGCTGCGGCTCAAAGACCGTTTCATTCGGTTTGTAGGCCAGCAACCAGCGGCCGTCCTGACCACCTACCATGATCCGGGCGCCCGGCGGAAGCTGTGCAACAACCTCAGAACGTGCCGACGCTGCTGAGCGGATGTTCACAAGGGCATGCACCCACCGTAGCTGCGGTGGCTCGGCGTCCCTCATGGCGACAGACTCGACGGGGGTGCCACTCGATGCCGGATTGGTTTGCGCGGGCGGCTCCTCCCCAAGCTTCGGATACACCACATAACCGACGGCTTCTTCCTCTCCCTGAACAAATACGCGGTACACCACGGAGTGCACGCGTTCGATACGAACAAAGTCGCCGAAATTCAGGGTGCCGATTTTCTCAGACGAAACATCGGGCTCAACGAAGAGACTGCGAGGAGAGAGTACAAAGCCTTCTGACAGGCTCTGCCGGGCGGCGGCGTCCCGAACAGACGCCGTCTGTGTAAGCAGCAGGAGCACCGCTACCTGCACTGCCAGCAGCCACAGCCCTTTCGACGTCGGGGCGAGTTTTTGCCCGTTTGTCAGCCTTCGGTTACGAAACACAACCATGCATACCAGATCTGTTATCAGAGTGACACCCGATAAAACGCGGAAGGTTGCATGGGCCGGCGGCCCGAGACCGTGTAACAACCGTGAATATCCGCCGTAAGCCGGATTATTCGTTGACGCGCTGCAAAGCGCTGTTGCGGATCCTACGGCACATCGAACGCACCTTCTGTGCCGAAGCCCGGGGCATAGTGGGGCCCTGGGCTTCTTTTTTGCCCTTACCGCAGTTCCAGCTTCACGCCAACCGACGGAATAAACGGCAACTGGTCAACCCGCCGGAACGTGAACAGGTCGAAGTAGAAGAGGTTGGCCCGGTTAAATATGTTGACCGCGCCGGCGCGAACGAGCAGGCGATTGCGTCCACGATCAACGCGCTTCTCGAGCCACACATCAGTCCGCGCATAGACCGGCAACCGTCCTCTGAATGGTTCGCCGTAGGCTATGCGCTCAAACCCGGGCTCTGAGGACAGATCAACATCCGGCGTGAACAGAATAAACGTGTCGAAGCCGGCTGACTCGTTGAACGGGAGTCCCGTTCCGTACTGAGACTGAACACTCACGGTGTACTCGTTCCGTGATGCCTGCAACACAAGATTGCCCTGCTGGCGACGGTCATGAGGCGGGTTGTACGTCACGTCGTCTGTTTCGTACTCGACGATCCCGTACGCATACGTGATGTGCCCGCCGGCGGACCAGTTTTCGTCGAGCGGGTAGTCACTCAGTGCCAGCCGAACGTCAAACCCGCGTGCCATTCCGTCGGCTGATTGCAGTGTCGTCGTAAACCCGGGGAACGCACTGAAGATGGGGACTGTCAGGTCGGTAAACTGCTTTACGTAGGCCTCTGCAGCGATGGACAACCATCGGTTCGGCACAACCGAAAAGCCGCCGACCAGATGTGTCGATGACTGCAGCGCTCCGCTGGCCGGTACCCACGCGGTAAATACACTTCCGATATCTCGCTCATCGGTCAGTCCGGCTACGGCCTGGTGGTAGCGGCCGGCGGCGACATTGGCCGTGATCGGAACGGGCCAATCGTGCTCCCAGCCAAGACGGAGCCGCGGGTCAACCTGCGTGTCATACCCGTCAACCGCGTACAGTTGCACCGACGGCTCAATTGTAAAGTTGGACGCCCGCACGTTCAGACTCACGTGTGACATGAGTTCGTCGACTGTCGATGACGCCATCACAAAATCCTGAAAACGTCCACCCAACTCGTAGGCAAGCTCGCTGGTTCGGTAGCGGCCGCCAACGGATACGCTCATCGACCCCGCCTCGTACACGGCGTCTGCGTAGGCATCAACACTCTCGATGGACGCCTTGCGTGACGCTTCATCCGGCGGACCTACTTCGTTGTCCATCCTGGAAATGCCGCCTCCAATCTGCAGCGTAACGGGAAGACGGGGTGCCGCGAACTGATATCGCCCGCCAATGAGTGTGTTATTCCATGACACCTCGTTCGAGTCGATGCCCGCATCGGGAATCACCGTACCGTCAAACGTCTTCTGCGTGCCTGCGATGTCACCCCGATCAAACGTGGTGAGCGCCGTAACCGACAAGGCGTGACCGCGACCGGCAACCGCGTGCACTTTCCCGAAGAAGTCGCCGAAGCGGTACGGAAACTTCTGACCCAGGATATTGGGCGTCAGCTCGCTGACCAGCGACCGTCGGGCCGAAGCAATGACCGAAACGTGGTCGGTAATCAGCGGACCCTCGAGCTGGGCACCACTCATAAAAGGCGCCAGCGCAACCGAGCCGCTCAGGCGCTGCTTGCTGCCGTTCCTCGAGTGGACGTCGACAACCGACGAAACCCTGCTTCCGTGCTCGGCGCCAAATCCGGCTGAGTAGAGGTCGACGCGATCTACGATGCCCTCCGGAAAAGCCGAAAAGAAACTCAACACGTGAAACGGCAGGTACACGGGCAAACCGTCCAGCAACGCGAGGCTCTGGTCAACGGCACCGCCACGCAAATAGACCTGCCCGCCGCGATCTCCCTGCGACACAACACCGGGCAGGCTCTGCAGGTATGCCGAAACATCACCGGTAACGCCCGGCACGGGCACACGCGCAATTTCGGCGGGGGTAACGGACTGTAGCCCGGCCCGAACCGTCGCGGCACCACCTTCGCGTTCAGCCTCAACAACGAGCTCACCGATGACTGTCTCGTCTTCAGCGAGCGAAAAGCGTCTCACGATTACGTCGCCGGCACCAACGGCGATCTCGGAGGAGACCGTGGCAAATCCGACGAAGGAAACGCGCATCGTGTACTGACCAACAGGGACGCGGGGAAGCGAAAAGTAACCGTCGGCGTCGGTTGCGGTCCCAATCGATCGACCGTCCTGGCCGATCAACCCTACACTTGCTCCCTGAAGCGGCGCGGCTCGCGTCGAATCGGTAACAAACCCCCTGACGGTCCCGGTCTGGCGGGCAAACGACGGTTCAGCCACGAGCAGCAGAACCAGGGTAAAACAGGCGGCAAGGCACCGGGTAAGCCGTGCCGCAGCGTTCTGCCGTGCCGCAGCGTTCTGCGGTGCCGCGGCGTTCTGCGGTGCCGCGGCGTTCTGCGTGGAATATGAAGCGACGAGGGGCATTGAATCAGTGTTGGACGGTGCACGATAACCCTTTGCACGGATCCACGAAAGGGCAATACCGGCTCCGAGAAACCACGCCCGACGGGCAGCGTGGAACCGGGGTCTATCCCCCGACCCGTATGTCCGACGACAAGAAAAAGAAGAAACTCAACCTCAAGAACGCCTGGAAGGAGGCCCGGAGGTTGATGTGGGCCCACCGCGGGCGCCTCGCCGTCGGACTCCTGCTGATGATCTTTGGTCGGCTTGCCGGTCTCATCTTGCCGGCCAGTTCGAAGTGCCTGATCGACGAGGTA
>JAUIJQ010000365.1 GCA_030431165.1 Rhodothermia bacterium
CGGTGCCCGCACACTCTTGAAGTACGACATGCCAAGCACATCAGCCGGAAAGACCTTCACCAGGTCGGCACCAAGCGTGTAGGCCGTCTGTATCTCAGTTGGCGAGAAAGCACCGGCACACACAGGTGCGTCCTGCTCGTGAGCAAACTCGATGACCTCCGGGACTAACACGGGAGAGACGAAGAAACGTGCGCCGGCGTCTGCCGCTGACCGAGCCATTTCAGCATTCAGCACCGACCCAACGCCTACAATTGCCCTGTCGCCAAGGCCTTGGGCGAGATCCGCGATCAGCCCAAGCGCGTTTGGCGATGTGAGCGTTACTTCAAGCACCGAGACACCACCGTTCAACAGTGATTCTCCAACGGCAACACTGTCGGCAGCCGTATCAAGTCGGATGACCGCGATGGCGGCTGCGTCGGTGATCTGGTCGCAAAGCGTCTTTCTGGACATGGATGCAGATTCGGGTTGGTCCACCGAGAAGGCGTCAGTCAAGCCGCCACATTACTTCTCGGTCGATGAACGGCTCTACGTTCCGATAACGCTCGGTCAGTTCGAGCTTACGTCGGAGGTCGTCACCGAGGTTCTCTCCGTAAATGTACGCGGTCTGACCCTGCTCCGACACCATCATGAACTCCGTGTCCGCGTTCTCCCAGAGGTCAAGCAGGTTGCGCGTATTCTCAACGTCCAAATCAATCATGTCCTGGATGTACGACGAGAAGCGCTTCTTGTCAGCCTCGTTGTCGGTTTCGAGGTAGCCGTGTACCCCGGCAACCCACGCGGTGATGTTGCGCATTGTTGTAGTCCAGCAGAGGAGCGCGCGCGTACGGTCGTAGAGGTCCTGGAAGACGGCGCGGGCTGAGCCCTCGAGTCCGGCAAGGTGCTTCTCCTGCTCAGCAATCGAGGCGCGCAGGCGGGGCAGCACGTTTTCGTCGAATCCGTCCGCCATCATCTGTCCGTCTTCCTGACCAAACAGCTCGAAGAGCACGTCTTTCCCGAGGTCGACGTTCATCGGGTTGTTGCACACCGTGACCATAAAGTCGAGGTAATACCCACGCTCTTCTTTTGGCACCGCTTCGAGGTTCGGGACAAGCGGCCTGATCCAGCATCGGTACCACGGGAAGCCAAATCCGCCGTACAGCGGAACGAGCGGGACGTGCTCAACGGCTTCGTCGATATCGAGCCAGTACTTGACAAGCGTGTCGGCCTCGTCGTCGCCGGCCCAGCGCGAGGCGGCGGACGTCAGCGTGGTCGTCAGGTCCTGATCTGGCGCGTACTGGATCGCCCGCAAGACCTCGGTGTTCGGCCAGTACGGTGTCTGCGGCGTGTTGCCCAATCCGCCAAAACCGCCAACGGCTGTTGCGCCCATTCCCTGCAGGCTTGACAGCTTCTTGTGGAGCAGCTTCGGAAACGGAATGCCGAGCATCGGCTCGATGTTGAATGCGGTGCCAACCGAATAATTCAGCTTCGGTTCAAAGCCCTGGCTACGCCATTTTGCAAGCACATCCTTCTCACTGTCGTCCATGTCGACGTGGTAGATCGATCCGCCGACGCTCGTCTGTTTGGGATACTTCGGATGCGCGTACGGAAGCTCGTAGCCCCGCACCAGCAGCGACGGCGCTTCAACAGTCAGACCGTCGCCCATGCCGGCGATGATCGTGTCATGCTCTTCTTTGAACGGCTCAATCCGCAGAACAACCTCGAAGTCGGGATTTACTTCGGCGGCGGTGTCACGCAGCAGGCGCAGCCAACGAACGGCGCTCTCACCGGCAGCACGCCCGATCGCTTCGTGTGAACGCCACTCGCGGATCATGTACGGTCCGCCGTTGCGACCGACGTACAGCGACGAGGTGTGTTCGAAGCCGGCGCCCGAGTCGTTTGTCCAGATGGAGATGTAGCTCAACTCAGGGACGGCCTTCATCAGGTTCTGGATCACCTGGCGGTAGTGGTCCCGGCTTACCGGGTGGTCCTGCGCAAGGCAGTAGCGCGGCATCCACGAACGGAATGGGTGATCAACGCGTGCGCCACGCAGCGTCGGATGCTTCTTGAATAGCGCTTCCGGCATGCTGCGTGGTTCGAAGCACAACATGCCCGGCTTGAGGCCGTACTTCTTGCCGATCCGGGCCATCCGCTTGAGGCGGTTCATGTTGGCCTCGACGTAATCGATCTCGTACAGCCCTTCGGTAAGCGTGCTGACGGTGAAGTGGTTGAACCCCGGACAGTACGTGTAGAACTGCGGGTAATACTCACCCGCGACACCGGGCTCCTGCGGCGTGTGCGACGCGAGTCCGTTGACCTCGACGTGCGTGAATCCGGAACGCGCCGTCAACTCAATGTGCGCCTCAGGGTCGAAGCCGCGTGCGCTACGGTTGATGTGGTTGAGTGCGGAGTCAAACAGCGGGCGGTTCTGCGAGAACGTAGGTGCAATGCAGAGACCACCGCGCACCTTGCCAAGCTGGTCCTCGCTCGTGCCGTCGAGCAGGAAGTGAACAAAGGCGTAGAGATAGCATGCGTCACTGGCTGAGACGATGCCGGAGCCATCTTCGGCAACCTGCGCGTAGACCCATGGGCCGTCAGGTGCGTTGTCGGGAGAAAGCTTCCAGGGGCCGTCTGCGAGTCCGACGCGAAGTGTTTTATCGCTACCCGCGTCGGGCGTGGGATCCGCGATGCCGAGCCGCGATGCAAGTGCGCGGGCGGCTGTTTCCTCAACGGGCTCGCCGTTGGCGGGAAAAGAAATACTGGTAATGCTTGAGAGCGGACTGGGTCGCATTGCGTGCTGTTTTGGTTGTGCGCTTCGGGACTTGTCGTGAGAGCCTGAGAGTTACCAAAACCCTCATCGTTTTACAATAGGCACGTCGTTCTTTATATGGAACGTACGTGGTGTTCGCGCACGTTGGTGGGCGATCGGTTGCCTGGTCGTCACCGTCAACAGTGCGCTTAACTTTCAGGAAAGCCGCAGGGCGTCTCGACGCAGGACCACAGGATCCGCCCCTGTGCCGGCGATCTGGATGTCGCCGCCGGCGGTGACCGTCATAAAGTCGCCGCCGTAGCGGGGCCAATCATCCGGATGCCGCGGGTCACCATTGACGCGCATCCCGCTGATGAAATCACAAGTGACCTCATCGCCAGCGAGCGTTGTAAGCGACACGCGGGGTGCAGGGTACCGGGCATATGACAGGCCTGTTGCATCAAGTGCCGCGCGAAACGACTGTGTGTCGGGGTATGCTGAGCGCGAGACAGTGATCACAACCGCGCCGTTTTTTGCGTGCGGTGAGTGCAGCCGTTGGTCACCCCCGGGCTCATCCTCCCATGAATACGGTGCAAGAGGGTAGTAGCCGATCAAGACGCCATCGGCCGCGCCGACAATCCACGGCGAGGCGTCAGAAAGGGAGCGCTCAAGGCGGCGCGAGAAGTACCCGCTGATAAAACCAAAACGCTCGCCGGGCGGGATATCGTAGAGCGCGACCACCGTGTTGTCCAACTGGAACACGCGCTCGAAGGGAGAGCCGCCCGTCCACTTCCCGGGCTGATCGTAGGTTGGTTTTTCGCTTTTCGCAAGCTGGGCCGTTGCTAGAAGGGGCTCCTCTGGAAAGTACATGCCCAGCTCTTTCGGATTCGAGTACGGATGCACCGTGAACAGCACGTTGTATCCATCAAACGGATCCGGCGTCTTCCAGAGCACCTCCCACGTGTGCTGCTGAATCGGCTGGAGGATACCGCCCTGAACCGACCCAACCGCAAAGTCGTGCGTCAGATAGGTTGTCTTGCGGATCGGCTCAACGGGCCGCGCGTACCGCAGCCGCCGGCGCGTGTGGTGGCGCTCAACATGGCGGGACACCTCCGGGCGTCGGGCCGCAACAGCCTCGACGACCAGCGGTGGCTCGTATCCCGACAGGGCCAGGACCGCGGCCATGCCGTGCGGACGATAGCCGATCCGGGGAAGAATGCGATTGATCGCATCGGGCCTGAGCGGAATGTTTCCAAAGAGTAGCCACGCGTACGTGGTACTTCCGTTGCGCCACCTTTCAAGCGTCGGCTCGGGATAGATGCGACTGAAGGCGCCGACATAAAGGCCGTCCAGTTGGTCTGCCGCAAAATCCGCCACAAAGAGGGTGAGCAATGTCTCGGCCATGGACCTGACTCGTTCGTCGCGGGCATAGCCGTAGAGCATCGCGAGCGGTGCCAGGAAGAAACTCAGGTAGTGGGGCGAGTCAAATTCGGTCTGGCCCTCGTCGAAGGTGTGCAGCGCCCAATGCTCCAGATACGAGCGGGCCTCTTCCAGATTTTCGGATGATGATCGACCGTTGAACCAGGCATCGGGCCCGCCATCCGGATCGTCGCGGAGGGCGA
>JAUIJQ010000366.1 GCA_030431165.1 Rhodothermia bacterium
CCGTTCCTACCGTGCAAAGCAACGATCCACCCGTGGCGCTTCGTCGCGGGTACCCCGCCGCGCACGGGAAGCGACCGTGCCAGCGGCAGCGCATACCGGTACAGCGTCGCCTGCTCAATCTCAGGCGCCGAGATTCCATCCGATGGCGAATACGACACTGTACAGGAGGAGCAGCCGTGCTGTCGCGGCCAACGTATTATTCAACAGCGCGCCGTCAAGCGTTGTACTCAAACGACGTATCAACGGAATCGATAGCGGAAGAATGAGCATAGCCGCAAGCGCCGCAAGCGTCCCACTGTATCGGATGTGCAGGACCAACGGCACAAACGTCGCAAGCGTCACACACGCAACATACAACAGGATGCCGAAGCGTCGACCAAATCGAACAACAAGCGTGCGCTTGTGTGCTGCTCGATCTTGATTGACGTCCCGGATATTGTTCACGAGCAGTATCGCCATTGAGAGCAAGCCCGGTGCAAGGCCGGCGACGATTACCTCGGGCGTCACGGTGAGCGCCTGTACGTAGTAGGTCCCACCAACGGCAACGGGCCCAAAAAAGATCAACACAAACAGGTCGGCAAGCCCGGTATACGCCAGCGCAAACCGCGTCGCCGAGTACAGATAACCGGCGGTGACTGATAAAACGCCAATGATGACGATTGGTAGTCCGCCGCGCCACATCAGATAACCGCCGAACAGAACCGCGACAGCAAACGCAAAGCCTGCGGCGGCTTTCATTGCAGCGGGATCGACAAGGCCGGCCTGGGTTGCACGAAGAGGGCCCAGTCGTTCGTCGGTGTCAGCCCCCTTCTTGTGATCAGCGTAATCATTAAAGAAGTTGGTTCCGATCTGGATAAAGACGGCCGACAACAGGGCGCACGCGGCCGCGGCAACGTGGAACACATCGTCGCGGTACGCAAGCGCGGCACCAACGATCACCGGGGCACAAGCCGCAAGCAACGTTTTTGGTCTCGTTGCAAGAAGCCATGTAGCTATCCCCGAAGGCTGTCGGTCAGGGTCTGTAGGGGAACTTGCCAAAGTCCGGTTTCCGCTTTTCGAGGAAGGCGTTTTTGCCTTCCTGTCCCTCCTCGGTCATGTAGAACAACATCGTGGCGTTCCCGGCGAGCTCCTGAAGCCCGGCTTGACCGTCGCAGTCGGCGTTCATGGCAGACTTCAGGCAGCGAATGGCCATCTGCGAGTTAGCGAGGATTTCGCGACACCACTGAACGGTTTCGGCCTCGAGCTGATCGAGCGGCACGACCGTGTTGACGAGACCCATGTCCAGCGCTTGCTGCGCGTTGTACGGGCGGCAGAGGAACCAGATTTCACGCGCCTTCTTCTGGCCCACGATGCGCGCGAGATACGATGAGCCGTACCCGCCGTCAAACGATCCGACCTTGGGACCGGTCTGCATAAAGCGGGCATTTTCCGCGGCGATTGTGAGGTCACACATGACGTGCAGTACATGTCCGCCCCCGACAGCCCACCCCGCGACCATCGCAATCACGGGCTTCGGACAGGTACGGATCTCCCGCTGAAAGTCGAGTACGTTGAGCCGCATGACGCCGCCATCCTGTTCCTTGTAGCCGGCGTCGCCGCGAATCCGCTGATCGCCGCCTGAACAAAACGCGTCGGGCCCCTCACCAGTCAGAATAACGACGCCGATGTCGTGGTCATCTCGGGCGTCATTTAATGCGTGGCGCATCTCCTTCACGGTCAACGGCCTGAACGCATTTCGCACTTCAGGTCTGTTGATTGTGATCTTGGCGATCCCCTCTCCCTTGTGGTAGCGAATATCGGTGTAGGAACCCTCCTCTACCCACTCAACGGGCTTCACGTCCTGCGTGGCTACTTCTGACATAAGCTTTCGGCCCATGGCCGTTGTTCGTTGCCCAACTACGATGTTCTTTCAAGAAATTCGCTCAGTGCGCGCGCAAGTGCCCGGGGGCGTTCGAGGTGCACTACATGGCCGGATCCCCGAATGACTACCAGGCGTGCCCGCCGGCATTGCTTTGCCACGCGAACTCCCGTCGCAACGTACTTGCCGTCTTCACTTCCAGCTACGTACAGCAAACCGCTGCGCAAGGCGGGAAGTACATCCCAGACCGGTTTTTGTTGCCCGGGTGAGTAATTGACCAGAGCGCGTGCAGCCAGCTCTTTGTCAGCTATCACCTTTGATTCGACTGCGATGCGGAGCAGTCGGCGATCGCGACGAAGACTCCTGAACACAGACTGTCGGTACCAGAAATCAACAAACTCGTCTTCAGGCCAGGTGCGGAGAAACTCGGCCACGCGACCATCACGTTCACGTCGCCGAGCTCGCGCGTCAGCACCGACAATACCAGGCATAGCTGATATCACGGCAAGTGGTCCCACCACGTGAGGGTGTCGCGCGGCCAGACTCAGCGCCACCCGGCCGCCAAGCGAATATCCGGCAACAACCGGTCGGGCGATTTTCAACTCGTCTATGACGCGTGCAACCCGATCAGCCGCTTCCTCGATCGAACTGGGATCAATATGTGACGATTCGCCATGACCGGGCAAGTCAACCAATATGCTGCCCGCGTGTGACGAGAGTTGCTGCGCAACCGGCAGAAGGTCGTTCGACGAACCAAGGAACCCGTGTATCCAAACGACGCGTCGCGACTGATCCGAATCGACGGTCCGGAACGACAGCGCACTCATGCCGGCCCCGACAAAGACCGGGCGACGGCATTCCCAAATGCAATCCTGTCACGCTGATTCGAGCCGCGGTTTGTCTCGACCTCTACAACGCAGGACGTCCCGAATCGCATTGCCTGTCTTAACGCGGACTTGAAGTCGGCAGAAGCGTCGACGTGCACATACGGCAAGCCAAACTGGCCGGCTGCGCGTTCAAACGTCCAGTCATGCTCAGCAGCGAAGTGTGATGCGAACACGTCTTCGTGCGCTGCGATTGGAAGTATCGAAAAGATGCCGCCCCCTCCGTTGTTGACCACAAGCAGCAAAACGGGATGCTGAGAACGAGCAACAAGCGCAAGACTGTTCAAGTCATGCAGCAGCGACTGGTCGCCCACTACGGCAACCATTGGAACGCCCGCCCCAAGACCTGCGCCCACTGCCGTCGCCACAAGTCCGTCAATTCCACTGGCGCCACGATTTGTCACGACGAATGACGGGCCGTCTGCTCCCCACGCGAACGAATCAAAATCCCTGACCGGCATGCTGTTTCCGACCAACAGTCCCCAGTCGGGCGGAATCAGATGCCAGACATCGCGCGCAATCATCCGCTCAGTCAACACCTCACCTTCCGGGTCAATCGCACACTGTGTGTGTGCGATGTCGGATGCCATTCTCCAGCGTGCCCGCCAGTCCTCATCGCATCGTACGCGGATTCCGGCAGCAATGCCCGAGACAGGGCCGCGCATCCGCTCAATTGACACGTTGCTAAGCTTGAACGGTCGGTCGTTGAATGCCACGTGCAGGTATGCCCGCGGCGATTCTGATTCCAGCCACGTACGCAGACGCTGCGAAACGATTCGTCCGCCAACATGGATAACCATTTCTGGTGTTGTGTCGGAGATAGCCGGCGATCCCAGGATGACATCCGGAGCCGAAACGACCGGCCATCCTGCGCCACGGGGGACCTGGGAGCCAATATCCGCCAGCAATGGGCAGTTGATGCTCCTGGCGAGCGCGACAACCTCTTCAGCCTGCTCGCGCGCGTCCATCCGTCCGGCAACAACCACAACGCGCGCTGTTCTTGCCGCAGCAAACGCCGGCGGTACCGGCTGTATCGGCGGCACCGGCGGTAACGACTGTACTGGCAACGCGTGAACGTCGTGCTTGGCCTCGGATTCCACGCCGGAATCCGTTCCAGCAGCCTGATCGCTCGTCAAGAAGGCCTGCCTGGTTGCGACGGCGTCATAGTTGCGCTGTAGCGGCTTCCGAAACATGCAGTTCAGGTGGACGGGACCCGCGTCAGCGCCGACGGCGGCCGAGATGGCTCGGTCGATGAGCGCATCAGCATCGGGCTCGTGACTGCCGTCGGGCGGTTCGACATCCGAAAATAAGCGGACGTACGTCCCGAAGATTCCCACCTGATCGATCGTCTGGTTGGCGCCGGTGCCTCGCATCTCTTTGGGACGATCAGCAGTGAGCAGTATCAGGGGGACGGCGTCTTCGGATGCTTCCACAACGGCCGGAAGCAGGTTGGCAACCGCGGTTCCCGACGTTGTGATTACGGCCGCCGGCCGGCGCGCTCCACGTGCGTATCCAACGGCGGCAAACGCTGCTCCACGCTCATCGAAGTGAACAACCGTACGTGCGCGAGGGTGGCGCGCCGCTG
>JAUIJQ010000367.1 GCA_030431165.1 Rhodothermia bacterium
GGCTAACAGTGCTTCCAGGTCGTCGACGCGATAGTTGATCATGAAGCGCGAGTCGCTAGGGCCAAACCACGTACTGTCGTGCTCACCGACACACCAGACTGTCGCACCGCCATCTTCGGCCGTATCATTCTTCCACTCGAGTACGGCTGCGCCGAAGTCCTCGAGCTTGAAACCGAGATGTTTCTCGTACCAGCCGGACAGTTCGCTGGCTGCTCCTTTTGCGAGGAAGAAGACTCCCCCGATTCCCGTTACTTTCGCCATACCTGCACTGCCTCCGCCGCGGCGTTCAAATTCTCACCAGCAAAGATAGTACTTGGATTCGAATAGATGTCATCACCCGAATGGGTGATCCGGTACCTGCAGCAGGATGAATGGTGGGAGACCGGGGAATCGAACCCCGAACCTGCGGATTAAGGGTCCGTTGCTCTGCGAGCGTAGGAAGATCAATTTCTCTGTGCGTCGCGCAATCGGCGCCGTTTTTGATCGGCGATGAGTGGAATTGCGGTCGTTTCGCGTCGTGCAGACGCAACGCCCCCAACCCCGCGCGCCGATGTTCGAACAGGCGAATCGGTGCCGGTGGTCGCGAGGGCTTTGGCGTCATTCCCAGCATAGCTCGAGCATGTCGGGCGGGCCTCGCGACGGGTGAATGAAAGGTGCGTCTGGGCTGATACCGAGTGATTTGAGGATGGCTCGGATCACATCCGCTTTCATGATGGTAGAAATGATGCGCATCCGACCGGCGCAAAAAGGACACGCGAGAGCATCGACATCGAAGGTGCGCAACAGCAGCTCGGCCCACAACAGACGCTGCTGACGACGGTGTACGGCTCGCTCCGTCGCCGCGTCTGGCTCGCAGTCCTGTCCGTCGGCAGAGCCGACAATCTGGTCGGCCTCGGCCGACGCTCCGGGTTCGGCAGGAAGAAACGCTATCGGGTGCATCTGGTGGGCGGTGGGGGCTGATCCGGCATGAGCCGGGCAGGCGCCTGCACCTGAGTCGTGATTTCGTGGGTTCCGGTTCGATTTCGAAGCTTTCCGACGCTTACAGCGAATGATTGACGGTGGGCGACCGCGTAAAGATTGTGCCTGGGGCTGACCTAGATACTCCGCCTGTGTTGGTGATCCGGGGTGAATCCGCATGATCCTGAAAATTCTTGAAGCTTCAACGGCGTCCAGGCACTTGATTGGCGCCGAGTATGTTGCGGTCGACTTTCGAAGAGTCGTGGTTGGGCGGTCGTCTGCGTCACATGTGCGTATCGACGCGAAGACGGTCTCTCGCGCCCATGTCGCGCTTGAAGTCCAGCGTGATCACGTTCTGGTTGAAAACCTGAGTGAACACTCGATCACGACTGTCAACAGCGTGCGTGTTGAGGTGGGTGAAGCTATCATCGTGCCGCGTGACACATTTGCAGTTCAGGCAGGGGGGGTGCTCCTCGAAGTGGACCCCAACGAGGACACGGACGCATACCACGGTCGGATTGAGAGAGACCCGATACTGCTCGTACATGGGAGCAGTATTTCGCCCACCTTCGATCTATGTGGTCAACGCCTCCAGCTGGCCGCCGGCCCTTCGCGACTGCTGCTCCGCCTGGCCCAATCGCCCGGCGAGTTGGTTCCACATGAGAGTCTGCGCGCATCCATGATCCTGGAAGACGACGTCGTTGGCGGCGGAAATACGGTGCAGGGCGCGACCTACATTCGAAACGCAATCGTAGCGCACCTGGTACACCCGGAACACGGTTGTGCGGTGAGCGATGAGATCAAGTCACGTGTATCGCACCTCGCGGCGAGGGCGGGTGCGAGAGAGATGTCCCGCAGCCTGATCAAGAGCATTCGCGGGCACGGCCTGTGTCTCTCCCTTGATGAGCCGATGGTATCGGTCCGGGTGATGGAGTGAAGCCATATTATCTCAAGGCGATCAAAGCGCGGTTACACGACAGCGATGCGCATCTGACGGGGTCAACCGACCAGTGCCGTCGTTGATGACAACTCGCGTGTCTCTCGCTACCTTCGTTCTGCGCCGCAACTCTACATGGATTGAGTGCACCGTAGTGTGTTGAGTTAATGCCACATATCGAGTGATCGTAGCGACCAGGGATTTGTCCGACCGGCCGCGCAGGCTTTCGGTTCTTGTTTCACACAAACGTCTACTTCGCCGCGCGGTGGAGCAAAACGCGAACACCCAAAAGCGAGGAAAGCAGACATGTTGAATGCCAGAAACCCACGCGACATCAAGATCGCCGTCATCGGAGCGGGAGTAACCGGGTTGACCGTCGCTCACGAGCTCGCTCAGCGAAACTTCGATGTCACCGTGCTCGAAAAGAAAACGGACGGTGCGGGCAACATTGTGGTCGGCGGCATGGCAGCATCTCAATATTCGATCGTGGATCCCGGTGTTTGCAAGCGCGTCGCGGAACCGGAGGGCGGCAAGGGCGCTCCCTCAGCGGGAGATTCGTCGGCGGCTACATGGAATGCACTGATGCAGAACCCATGTGTTCAGGGGAAGCGAATGCGCACGGTCAAGATCTGCTTCCCGGCAGCGACAAAGCCACTCGATGAAGACGTCGCCAGGACAGCGATCACTCCGGACTCCGAGAGCATGAAGCGGCTTGCGGCGTTCAGGAATGAATGGCGTTGTGGCACAGCACCGCAGACCAGCGGCGCGTGGGTACCCGCAGAGGCGTGGGCGCCGGAAGGTATTGGATTGAGGATTGTCGCTCGTTCGCCAGGCGAGGAGCTCTCGTCAACTGGAACGACGTATACATCGACCGGTTCCTCTCAGCGAAATCGTCCAGACGCAGACGATGATACAACGGTCCGCCTCCCCCACCATGAACACGTCAAATTGCTGGAGGCTCGCGTCCAGATGATTGCGGACTTTCTGGCGGTGTCGGAGGACGATGACGAAGAGCTTTTCCCGAGTACCCTGCAGGTACAGACAGGGTTGATTCCGCCGGTGATCGGGTATCCGCAACCTCAGGCCGGCGACAAACACGACGAGCCGAGGCCGGACCTGCCGGACCGTACGACGACCCTCATTGTGAGCGTGGTGAGCTTTCTCGATCAGGACGCCGATGGCGAGTATCGCGATGCTGTAGAGCTACGCGGGGAACATGGTTATCGATTCTTCCCATCGTGCTACCACCACCTCTTCAACACGATGCGCAAGACGCACATGGTGGAGTCCCGGGAGGAGCAGGGCTATGATGGAGAACTGCGCACCGTCTACAGCGAGTCGCGGGCGACGGTCTTCGACAATCTCACGTCTTCGTCGTCCGTAACCATCGCCGAATATGCAGACCAGAATTCGTCAACCCGCGATTCACGCGTGTACCAGGTGCCGAGACGCCGGCCACAGAGCCTCCGCGAGGTCCGCGATCTTGTACGCTTGTTTGGGCAGGACCTCGGCCTGACAGGCAAAGATGCGCTCATGCTGAACAACGCGATCCTGCGTTACCTTACCAGCGGCAAGAAGCGACGGACAAACCAGTACGAAAATATGAGCTGGTGGGAGTTCGTCGATGGTCCCAACCTCAGCGAGCGGGGTCGCCTCCACATCAAGCAAACTCCACGTGCGCTTGCCGCCATGGACGCGATGACGAGCGACGCGCACACACAGGGGAACTCGATCGTGCAGCTCATGCTCGATCAGTTCCAGCTTGATCCGCGCTCGGACATGAAACTCGACGGCCCGACCAGTGAAGCCTGGCTCGCACATTGGACGCTGCTTCTTGAGCAACGCTTTGGCGTAACATTCACGCGTGCCGAAGTGACGGGCATACGAGCCCGACAATCCGGATGTGTATCGATGGTGAACACATTGCTGAGGAACGCGACTGTCGCAGAAGCTGCGGGCGGTGAATGCTATGATGGCGTTGCGTGGGAAATGCCTGGTGACGGGCCTGACCAGAGGACAAATCCAGCAGTGGAGCTGAGCTACGCGGACGGTGAAGGACCCAATTCAGGAATGTTTGACTTCATCGTTGTCGCGACGGACCTCGCGACGGCTCACGAACTGGTGCGGGGCATGTTTGGCAAGCAGCGTGAAGCCGGCGCTCAGGGCGACTACGACGAGAACAATTGGGGCAGTTCGTCTGGAGCCACGCAGGCCACGATGTCCTACCTCGATGCCTATTCGAAGCTCGCTGATGCAAGGGCGTTGGGGCAGAAGGAAGTAGTTGAGAAGATGCTTCGCCGAAGTGGTGATACTCTTTCGTTTGAGGTGATGTCTGATGACGAGGATGAGGTCGGGCTCATGTACTTTGATCAGTTGGCCCGGTGTCAACAGCACGCCGTCGTGGACCTCTACCAAT
>JAUIJQ010000368.1 GCA_030431165.1 Rhodothermia bacterium
GCAAAACTGTGTGACCCCTGTAACCCTCCGGGCGTTTTTCCCGTTATTAGCAACTGTGCTAGAAAACCAGCCCTTCCCGCTACTACATGGCTCGACGCGCTACCGTCCCGCTTCTGCTCCTTTTTCTTGTCAGCACTTCAACCGCGATGGCCCAATCGGGCGCCGATCGTGCGGTACCCGTCCACGTGGCGGGAATGGCGAATGACATTCAAATCGACGGCATTCTTGACGAGGCTGCGTGGGCAACCGTCGAGCCCGCAACGAACTTTGTCGTATACCGACCAACTGAGGGCGGCCGCCCGTCGCAACGAACCGAGGCGCGCGTGCTTTTTGGAAGCAGTGCTGTCTACGTCGGCGCCACGTTGTACGACGACGAACCGCATCGCATTCGTCGGATCCTCACGCGACGTGACGACGACGGTGGGGCGGACAACTTTATCGCTGCGTTCGACAGCTATAACGACCGCAAGACCGCTTACCTGTTTGGTGTAACCGCAGCGGGCGTACAATCTGACGCCATCCTCGTGGGGAGCGATGATGACGACACCTGGGATGCGGTGTGGTACTCAGCAGTTCGAGTCACTGACGAGGGCTGGGTCGTCGAAATGGCGATACCGTTCTCACAGCTTCGCTTTACGGAAGGCAGTAGCTCGTGGGGGCTGGAGTTTTCGCGAACCATCCCGCGCACGGGGGAAGACATTTTCTGGGCGCCGTTCTCCAGCGACGAGGCCAACTCGGGGCTGGTCCAGCTTTTCGGACGACTGGACGGCATCCGGAGCATTTCGCCCAGGCGCCCGATACAGGTCAGGCCGTATACGCTCGCACGTGCCAGCACGTTTGAGCACACCGAGAACCCCGGCGACCTTGAGGCCAGCTACGACGGCGACGTTGGCGGAGACATCAAGATCGGGCTGTCTTCAAACGTTACGCTTGACGCTACAATTAACCCGGACTTCGGCCAGGTTGAAGCTGATCCGGCTGAACTCAACCTGACAACGTTTGAGACATTCTTTGAAGAACGTCGCCCCTTCTTCCTCGAGGGCACACAGATCTTCGACTTTACGTATGGAAGTGGTGACGGCGCCCTGCTGTACACCCGGCGCGTGGGCGGCTCGAATCCGATCGTTGGTGCCGGAAAGGTCTCGGGCCGACTTGCAAACGGGATGTCGTTCGGAGCGCTTGGTGCCGCCACCGGTGCCGACTTCAATCCCGATCGTTGGTACGGAGCGGCACGCGTCAAGCAGGAGTTTGGTGACCAGAATTACATCGGTGGTGCAGTCACGGGCTTCGCGCTGAGACCGCACGGTACCTCATCGGCAACACAGTACAGCGCTTTCGCCGGCGGCGCAGACTGGGACATGCGCGTGCTCGACGCACGCTGGAAGTTCGAAGGCTCCCTTGCCGGTTCGGTACGATCGTTTGAGGGTGGCGACCCGAGCCGCGGGTACGCGCTATATGTCGGATTTGACAAGGTGCGCGGCTTCTTTACGCCGGGCAGCGGATTGCGCGTGTATTCGCCCGACTTTCAAATCAACGATGTCGGGCGCTTCCGGCAGACAAACCTGATACAGGGCCGCCTCGGGGGCAACAAGGTCTGGAATCGGAGCAATGCGATCGGGCCGTTCCTTCGTTTCGAGACGGGTGGCTACTTCGACCAGAACTGGAGCTACGACGACGGGACGTACCGCGGTGGGAGCTTCAACCTGTTTACCGGCGGGCAGCTCAAGAATTTCTGGTACCTCAACCTGTTCGCCGCGGTTGATGGCGTCGGTGGGTTTGATGTTCGGGAGACTCGCGGTCTGGGTAACATCCGCAACATCCGCAACGGCGGATTCAACCTGAACGTCACAACCGATCAACGAAACCGCCTGTACGCTTATCCAAGTCTGCGACTCTGGTTCGGCGAGGACGGCACGCAAACCGTGGCCGGGTCTCTGGGAGCAACCTGGAATGCAAGTGATCGCGTTGAACTGTCGACCGAGGTTGGCTACAACGTTACCGACAACGCGACGGCGTGGGCGGTGAACGAAGGTTTTATCCGTACCCCTACCGGGCTCGCAATTGGTGGTGAGACCGACACACCCGACAACTTGACCGCCGAGGACCTGGTCGATCTTGGCCTCACGCCCGCAGAGGTCGATGCGCTTCTGAGTGGCGTGCCGACGTCGGGCAGCACGACGATCCCCGACGCAACGTCGTACTACCTCCCGGTATTTGGCTCGCGTGATACTCGCAACTTCAACATGTCCACGCGGGCGAACGTGATTCTGAATCCGAAACTGTCGGTGCAGATCTACAGTCAGCTTTTTGCGGCCCGTGGTCGGTACGATGACTTTTCGCTCCTGGCGAATCCGGATGACCTGCGCGATTTCCCCTACCCGAGGCGACGAGACTTCTCGTTGGAGTCTTTCCAGGCCAATGTGGTACTTCGTTGGGAATACAGGCCAGGCTCCACGTTGTTTGTAGTCTGGACGCAGTCACGCAACCTCTCCGAGGCAGAGAGTCTTCTGCGAGGGGGCGGACTGCCTATCTCGCCGTTTGATCGCACCACCGGCGACCAACTACGTGACACGTTCGGCGTTTTCCCGAACAACGCATTTCTGATAAAGCTGAACTATTTGATCCTTCGCTAGGAGCTACTGGCCCCCGTACCGCTGCGGAATGGGACCGGCTCCCGTCGTCTCGTCCCAGGCAATGCCAACGATCCACCACCGGCCGTCGTTCTTGACGAGCTGGAAGGTGTTTATGCCCCGACCAAAAATCCGATCGTCTTCCCAGAAGTGTTTCTGGTAGTGGCTGAACACGTGCGCAATGTCTCCGTACTGCTCAACGATGTTGTGCACCGCCTCTTCGGCAAAGCCACGATCATTGGGCCCGCCAATGTTGGTGCCGGCATCAGCGCGCGCAATGAAGTCTTCGGTGGACAACACCGTGAATTGACCGCCGGACTGCTCGGTATTTGGAATCAGGTTCGCGGTCGGAATAAACAGGGAGCGAAAACGCGGCCAGTTGTAGTTCTCGCCGGGCGCCCGCATGATGGCCTCATAGGCAGCGGTTACGATCGCCTCCGGTGATGCAACGTCGGATGAGTCAGGATACTGCGCATACCCGTTTGTGGCGGTTAGGCCAAAGAGTAAACACAGGGTGGCCGCAAAACGCGTATTCGGCAACCGACTCATGGGAACGAATCGAAGCAGAAGTTCGTGCGTGAAGATCAATCGTCGTTTCATACTGGCCCCGGTATCAAGTGGCTGGTCTAACCTGCACAAGTAAATAAGCGTCCGTGGCAAAGACATCCAACATTCCGAAGAACCTTTACGAGTACCTGCTTGAAACGGGCGTCCGCGAGCCGGAAATCCTGAAGCGACTGCGCAAAGAGACTGCTGCGCTGCCCGAGGCGATGATGCAGATATCGCCCGATCAGGGTGCGTTCATGGCCCTGCTCGTCAAGCTGATTGGCGCCCGCAAGATTCTGGAGGTCGGCGTTTTCACCGGCTACTCTTCCCTCGCCATGGCGATTGCGCTCCCCGAAGACGGGGCAATAACCGCGCTTGATGTATCAGATTCGTGGACCCGTATCGCACGCCGATACTGGGCCGAGGCCGGCGTCGAACACAAGATCGACCTGCGTCTGGCGCCCGCTGCCGACTCGCTGAAAATGCTCGTCGAAGATGGTCTGGCCGACACGTACGACTTTGCTTTTATCGATGCCGACAAAGTGAGTTATCCCACGTATTACGAGCAGGCCCTTGTGCTGGTGAGGCCCGGCGGACTCATCGCGCTGGATAATGCGCTACACAGTGGACGCGTACTCGACCTCGCCGCTGCCGGCGACGACACGCGGGCGATAGACGCGATCAACCGAATGATCAGAGACGATGACCGCGTGGACATCGCGATGACGGCTATTGGTGACGGGCTCCTGCTCTGCCGAAAGCGCTGACTAACGCGTACCGTACAGGAATAGCAACATGTCATCAGCGCGAGCCGCCCAGGCCTGCTCACTGTGTCCGGCGTCGTCTACTTCTACGAAGCGAACTTCGGTCTCTGCCCATTGCTTCTCCCCTAGAGCACGCGCCAGCGAACGAGCGTCATCTACCATGCGCCGCCCTTCGTCGCCTCCCATATCAAGCCAGATCTTCAGCTCCGGATCAGTGCTTTCAGACCCAACGCGTCGGAGCAGATAACGATCATCCCACCATACCGAGGGTGACACCACGAGTAACCCGGAGAACACGTCGGCGTACTCGAGGCCGAGATACATCGTTATGAGACCGCCAAGGGACGAGCCACCCAGGGACGTATGGTCG
>JAUIJQ010000369.1 GCA_030431165.1 Rhodothermia bacterium
TGTTTGCCGTGTGTGGCAAAGCGGGTGTCGGGAGATGCCCTTGGTCTGTGGTTCGCGCAACGCCGCTAAATCGCGAGAGCATCCGCGAGAACCGACTCTCGATGTTGGGCTGGACCGATTGGACGGCTCGCTTCTGTCGGTATGTTTGACCGTCTGCCTTTGCGCTGACGCCTGCGTTGGCGAGATTCTCTGTTGCCGCACCCAGGGACGCACGCTGCGCAGCGAGTCCGCGCGAAGCGACTCGAAAAGCCTGAATGAAGTGGCTTCCTATCGGCATGGCGATTCTCCTTGGTGGGTTAAGTGGTGGCTGGTGGCTTTCGCGGATGAGCAATCAGTCCGCGCTAGTTGGCTCAGGCGGTGCGCCCGGTGATTGCGATGCGGGCCATGTTGAAGTGCTCGTGCAGCGCGCGACTTGCAAGGTGGTTGCGCATCTGCGTCTCCGTCATCTCGAGCAGCTCTTCTTCGAGACTCGGGGGGGAGTCTTCAATCCTGTGCTGCGGGCTGACTTCGTCGAGCTCAGCGTTTGATCCTTTCAGGTATTCCGCCCGCTGGAGGTTTTCCTCGAAGGAGACCGACATGCGTCGGTAGCCGGGCGTTTCGACGTTGGCGATGTTGTTCGTGAGCGCCTTGATGCGCCACGCGTACGCCTGCATGGCGTTGCGCAGAACGCCAAACGATTCGCTTCGCGAGAACATGACTCGAATACTGAATAATTAAGACGGCGCCGAAAACTTGAATATTTGTGGCACGCGTCGGGAGCGTCGTGGTCAATTAGCGTGCCGCACACAAATCGCCGGGTATGGCTTGCGAACGGATGCCACGCATTATTGGCACAGTCGGAGAGGCGGAAAGGTGTTCCGCGTTTGGTCAGGGCAGATTCGCGACGAGGTCGGTGGCCAGGGCATCGGTGCGCGAAGCCAGGGCTGCGGCCGCGTCGTATGTACCAGACGCAAGCTTCGCGCGAATGTCAGCGATGTGAAGCTGACGAGCCCTTGCTCCCGCGTGGTCCAGTGCAACGCGCGCAAACGACAGGTCTTCGTTGTCAAAGCCTGCCTCGACACGCTGCTCGGTCGCCAGTTCGGAGATTGAGACGCGATCGGTCGCTATACGCTTGTCGCCCGTGCGCTGGGTAGTGGGCGACTCGGCAACACCGTTTGTATCGTTCAAATGAGCGCGTCGCGCATCAGTGCTTCCGGGTGCGATACTTCCGGGTGCGATGCTTCGAATATCCATAGCCGCAATCCAATAATAATCGTTGGGATAACTATTGAATCGCAATTGGAGATGGAGGCGGATTAATCGCCGGCGTCTAGCCGGTTAATCCGTCACTCAGGAAAGTACCGGGGCGTCGGGAGGGTGCGTAGCTCTGGGCCGCCGCGCGCATTCGCCGGATTGAATCCAGGCGTTCCCGACGCTCAATACTCATCGAACTTGCCCGGGCAGTAATTCTCTCTTCGAGCGATAGTATTTGCCCGATGAGGTCCCGTGCGCGTTCATCCTGTTTGATCTGGTCGCGATCTGCGGCAGAGAGCTTGCCGATTATTGATTCTCTTCGGGCAAGCAGTTCCTGTGCAGTTGCGACATCGTCCTGGTCAAGCCTCTCGGCAAGAGTCCGGGACGTTTCCAGCAGGTCTTTGAGCAGTTCCAACAACATTGCGATTCCTTACTCAGTGTATCGCAAGCGGTGTGCCGGATCGTTTATCCGAAGATTGCGGATAAGAAATTCTGCTGGCCGCCCAGGGTCTGCAGGACTTCCTGGAGCTGGGCGAATTCTCTGCGGAGCTGGGTTTCGCGGCGATCAAGGCGCTCATTCAGCGTGTCCAGGCGGTTATCGAAACCCTTAATTCGCTGTTCGATAGCCTCTTCGAGGAAAGAGATGATTCCGCCGGTGCCCACGTACGTGTCGATCAGCGTCTCGAGGCGGGTTGCGACGCCACCAGACCCGTCAAAGAAACTCCGAACGGCTTCCGCGTCTGACTTGACGGCACTGGTCAGTTTTTCCTCGTCGGCGACCTTGAGTGTACCATCTGCTTCGATGTCGATCCCAAGGTCACCGAGAAAGGAGGGGGCACCGATGGATTGGCCCGTAACCTGAGCCGTTACGGACGATCGCAGAGCAAATCGCAGGTTCGTAAACGTCGTATCACCGGCCAACGTGGCGCGGATGTCGAGATCACCGTCGACGAACGTCTGGTCTTTGATCAACGTAATGATGCTGTTGTACTTCTCGATGAACTCGTCCACGCTGCCCCTGATGGAGTCTGTGTCAGAGTCAATGACGAATTCGGATGCCGTCGTGCTCGTTTCGAGCAGATCGATGGATACACCCTCAACGGCGTCGGTGATCTGGTTCGTTGATCGGTACACGGCAAGGCCGTCGACGACGATCTTGGCGTTAAGGGAAGAGTCTGATTCGGATGTCCCGATGTCAGTGATCATTCCCCCGGGCAACAGGCCCAGCGTCTGATCATCGCCGTACTCCGGAATGGCCATTACTTCGAGGCCGAGGTCGGTAACGGCATTGCCACCGGTGATCTGAATTGACGAAAGGGTGCCCGTCGCGGCGCTCGAAAGCACCAGTGCATCGTTATCGGTTGAGACAACAACCGACCCGCCGAGCTGACTCTGCAATTCGTCTGCAATGTCGTTAATCGTCGCATAGCTGCCGTTGGACAGCGTAATGTCAAGGTTCTGTCCGTCGACGGAGAGTGACAGATTCCGGTTGGATCCGTTAATCGATAGCGGGAAGGTGAGTGCCGTCCCGGTCACCGATGCCGAAGACGGCGGGATGATCTGTGGGGTCGCCTCTGCAACGACGTTCGACGAGGAGATCTGCAGTTCGGCGAGAAGGCCCTGCGCTGAATCACTCAGGGCGATGCGGTTGGCAAAACCCGTCTTGCCCGCGCGCATCGTCAGTCTCGCGACATCTGACGTCTCGTTTACAACCGACGTCGATACCTTCTCCGCGGCCCTGATCAATCCGGCATCAACGGCATCCGACATAGCCGTTTCAATCGCCGCGTCGATCTCGTCAAGAATCTCTTCGTTTGTGAGTCCAACTGGGTCAACGGTCACATCGATGGTAACGCGATTTAGCGGATCATCGTCCGTCGGACTTGCCACCAGGACGCCAAAGGTCTGGCTTCCGTTTGTGTCGAAAAACGTGCGCAGCTCGTCGTTGTCGCGGTAGTACTGTTGCGCAACCCGCTGATCGGTGCTGGCGAGGCGGTCAACCCGGATCGAGTGACTACCAAACGCGGCCGAGTCGCCGGCAGAAATAGTAAACGGGCTGTCCTCAGGCACCTGTGCTATGCGTGCCGCAAAGGGATTGGAGAGCGATTCTCCGAACGACTTGACAAGCGTATGCAATGCCGACAAGCTACTGTCGACGGTGCCCAATACCTCCTTGTACGCCTCTGATTGGCGCTTTTTGGTCTCCAGGTCAAAGACGGGCTGGCTCTCAAACTGAATGACCGACGCGATGAGCTGCTCGTACGGGTCGGTTGAGCGGAGGAGGCTGAATATCGGGTTCGTAGACATTGCTCAGCTCAGGCTGCTTCGGCGACGGCAACGGTACGCCACGCTTCGCGGAGACCCTCGAGGATCGCACGCACTTCGTCGAGATCACCTGCGACGCTCTGGTCCATACAGTACTCGTACAGGCGGTACAAACGGGGAGCGATTTCGCCACCATCCTCAAAATTCAGCGCAGCGATCAGCTCGGTGAGTGCTGCGCGCAGCTTTGATCGGTCGCCACGGTGGCAGGACGCGATGGCGACGTCATACACGCGTACGACGAGTCGGAGTGGGGAGGACGTAGAGATGTCCTGCGCCTGGTAGGCGGGGTACTTGTTCACGTACTTGTTACGGCGGGCAAAGGCCGAAGGGTTTCGAATACTGTCAGGCAATCGTCTCAGGCAATCGTCTCAGGCAATCGCGTCAGGCAATGATCATGGCGATCGACGTAAGCAATCAGGACAATCGCCATGCCGAACGGTTGGGCTTCGGGCGTTGCTTCAGGAAAGCACGCGCGGCCGCGGCGGCGAAAACTTTTTCCGCCGTGGTGAAGAATTTCCGTTCGCAAAAGAACACTGGAACAATCCAAACTCGACTATCGGCGGATATGCGCCGCTCTTAAGCCGGTTCGCTGCAGTGGCGAATCGATTTTGTGGTTTGGCACGTTTCGCGCATCAGCGAAGCGCTACGGTTAGTATTCAATGATTGCCCAACTATTGTAGTTATTGATTATTCGCGTGGCACGTCATGTCGGCCAACTAATGTTCGGGTCGGCGGGGCGGCGATTCGGTGA
>JAUIJQ010000370.1 GCA_030431165.1 Rhodothermia bacterium
GACTCGCAGGGCTGACGTTCTCGGAGGTCAGGCGCTATTTCACCCGTGCCATTCCAATCGGGGTGATTCGGGCGTACGAAGGCGAGCTGGAGTGTCTTCTGAATCCGGAAGGCGACATGATCCTGGAAGACGACGACCGCATCGCGTCTGTGGCCGATTCGTTTGATGACTGTGAGCCGGCTGCGTCGCCGAAGTGGGGTACAGCGTCAGCCTCGAGCGTGGCCGACAGCGAGCGTGTCATTGCCACGAGTGATCATCGCCGGATTCTTGTGCTGGGCTGGAGCCACAAAGTAGCGTCGATACTGGATGAGCTCGCGCACTACGGCACCCAGCAGTTTCACATCGATATCCTGTCAGTCGTGTCGGTGGTGGAGCGCGATGCTGCCCTGCCGGCATCGTTTCCCGATCAGATGACGGTTACGCAACTCGAAGGAGACTACACGAAATGGTCGCTACTGCAGACGATCAACTGGGCATCGTATGACAATGTCGTTGTCATTGGAAGCGACTGGCTAGGGTCGAGTGAGGCGACCGACGCCCGGTCGGTACTCGGCTATTCGGCCGTGCGCAGCATCCTCGAAGACGTCGACGACCCGCCGAGGCTGCTGGTCGAAGTAATGGATCCGTCCAACACCGAACTGTTTGAAGAGCGTCCAGGTGAAGTGCTTGTGAGTCCGGCGATCTTGAGCCACATGCTCGCGCACGCCACGTTGCGTTCAGAGCTGACTGCTGTGTTTGAATCGTTGTTCGGGCCGCGTGGCGCTGAACTGTTCTTCAGACCGGCATCCGATTTTGATCTTGTTGGAACGACGGTCACCTTCTCGCACGTGCAGGATGTCGTCGGACAACGGGGCGCGATTGCACTCGGAATCAGGCGAACCAATTCTGTAAACGGTATTCCCGACGCACCGGTACTCAACCCGGGCGCGACCTCAAGGTGGACGCTTGGGCCTGAGCACGAAATTGTCGTATTGACTGATTATGAGTGACGCGGAGTCGAAGCCCAGGATCGTGTTTATGGGGACTCCGGAGTTTGCTGTCCCTTCACTCGAACAACTCGTAGCAAGCGGCTTCCCACCGGTAGCCGTCGTGACGGCGCCCGACCGCCGCAAGGGACGTGGCCGACGCCGCTCACCGTCGCCGGTCAAAGCGGCTGCGGAGGCACTCGGCGTCAGCGTTGTGCTACAGCCCGAGTCCGTCAAAGACCCGACGTTTGCGGAACAGATTGGCGCGCTGAATCCCGACATCATTGTCGTTGTTGCTTTTCGGATTCTGCCCCCCGCTGTTTACCAGCACGCGCGTCTTGGCGCCTTCAACCTTCACGGTTCGCTGTTGCCCCGGTATCGCGGAGCCGCTCCGATTCACCACGCGGTAATGAGTGGCGATCACGAGACGGGTGTGACGACGTTTTTCCTGAAGCAGAAGGTGGACACCGGGCACGTGATCCTTCAGGACACACTTGCGATCGGTCCGGATGAGACAACGGGTGATGTCTACGATCGGATGAAGCATCTCGGCGCCCGCGTCGTCGTGGAGACGGTTCGCGCCATTGCGTCGGGTTCGGTTACCGAGTATCCGCAAGACGATGCGGCTGCCACGCCGGCCCCAAAAGTCTTTGCAGACAACGGATGCGTTGACTGGTCAGGCGCTGCTCCCGAGGTCCACAACTTCATCCGCGGATATTCGCCTGCACCCGGCGCGTGGACCATGCATGGCGACTCCCGACTGAAATTGCTGCGGAGCGCGATCTACGCGCGTGACAGCGAGACAGCCCCGCATTCGCTTCATATCAGCGATCCTGGTACCGTGCTTCGTTGCGACGATCGCCTGGTTGTTGCATGCGCAGAGGGCGCGGTGGAGCTAACCGAGCTGCAGCGACAGGGTGGTCGTGCCATGGACGCTGCCACGTTCCTGCGTGGCTATGAGATTACAGTCGGTGACCGGTTCGAGTGCGTGCCGGATGGTGACCGTAGTAAAAGCGCGAACGCGTCCTAGTCGATCGAGCCGGTCGTGTGTGCCGGTTGCGTTTCCGGTTTTGCGTGGGGCCCACCCGGGCCGTACCGGAAGAGGAGTGCCGGGAGCAGAAGCAGATTTGCGATGAGTGCCGCGAACAGCGTCAATGCCGTCAGCGCCCCCAGATTAACCGTGCCTCCGAAGCTGGAAAGCGTGAATATCAGGAAGCCGCCCATCAGCACAAGCGACGTAAACAATATCGCTTTGCCTGTTTCGCGGAGTGTAATCACGACCGCCTCGTCGCGCGGTACACCCGCTGCGAGAACCATCCGGTATTTTGCCAGAAAGTGAATCGTGTCATCGACCGCTATCCCGAATGCAAGCGGGAATATGAGGGCGGTTGATGGCTTCAGTACGATACCGGCATATCCCATGGCGCCGCCCACAAGCAACAGCGGGATGACGTTCGGCGCAAGGCTTATCAACGTGAGTCGCATCGACCTGAACATGAGCGCCATGATAACCGAGATCAGCACCAAAGCGACTGCGAGCGACACCGCAAGGTTCAGAACGAGGTTTTCCCCGGAGCGGGTTGCCTTGATTGCGGTGCCGGTGGCAAACGCATCATATCCATCTGCGGGGAACAGACGGGCCACTGCCGCAAGTGCACTATCAGCGAGCGCATTCATGTGCGTTGTGCCAATATCCGCGACGCCAAGATATATGCGCGTTGCGGAGAAGGTGGAATCCGCAAACATCGGAAGGTCACTCATGGCCGAGCCTTCGCTCTGTTGACCGGCCAGGTCGCGCAGCGCCGACTGCAGGAACGGCATCTCGAAGTTCGATGGCAGCCGGAACGCCTCCGGGTGGCCGCCGAAGTACGCCTGGTTTGTGAGTTTCAGCAGGTCGGCGAGCGAGTAGGTTTGACCAACGCCGTCCAGTCTGGCGAGCTCCTGCTGTACACGCTCAACGCGACGCAGCGTGCCTATTGAACGGAACCGCCCTTCGGTATTGGAAACGATTACTATTTCAAGCGGCAGCACGCCACCATACGCCTGTTCAAATTCGCGCAGGTCAACGCGTAGCGGGTCATCGTCGTAGAAATCCGAAAAGACAAAAATGTCGCTTGATATGCGCGCGGCCCCGAACAGGCCCGCGGCTACGAGAAGCGCTGTGCCGAACAACACCATGCCGGCGTGACTTCGCGTGTACTGCGCGACATGGTCGAAGAACGAGGAGAATCGTTCGTGCGTCGCAAACCGGAGTTTCTCAGTGTCAGGCGGACTCAGCCGTAGGAACGCAAGCGGTATCAGCGTAACACTGAGTATGTACAGGAAGACGATCCCGATTGCGGCAAACGATCCGAACACGGCAAGCAGGCTCGATCCCGACAGAATGAGGACGAGAAATCCGATCGCCGTGGTGAGCGACGTAAGGAAAGTCGCGAGCCCGACAATGCGCATAGTGTCTTCAATGGCGAGACGTCGGTCGCCAAGCACACTGTAGCGGTCGTAGAACTTTGTCGTGAGGTGAATCGAATTCGCCATGCCGATGATTACGAGCAAGGCGGGCAGTACCGACGTCACAATGTTGAGTCGGTGTTGCATCAACGCAATGAGACCAACGGTCCACACGATCCCGAGTGCCACGACGATTGTCGGCATCATGACGGCGCGGCGCGCCCGGAAGGTCACGTATAACATGACGAGCGAAATCGCGAGCGCCAGAAACGTGAAGAGTGGTGCTTCGCGCGTCACGCGCTCTCCGTACATCGATCGAACGTAGGGGAAGCCGGCAAGCGCTACCGGCCCGACGACTTCTGCTGAGACCCGCTGGATGTCTTTTACGAGGACGATACGTTCCGGGGTGTCGTTGAAGGCCCGCTCGATTCTGACGATCGCGGCGGGCGCTGTACCCTGGCTGGACACCAGGAGACCTTTGATGTACTGCTGGTCGCTGATGCGCTGCGCGAGCACTGAATCGGGGATGCCTGCGTCGTAGAGCTGCCTGATGCGCAGCGAGTCACCATGCCGAACTACGTACGGCGCGTTCGCCAGGCTGAGGACGCTTGATACGCCGTACTGGGCTTCGATCCAGTGCGTCAGCGAGTCCAGCTTCGACAGGAACCTCGGGTCGGCCGGGTCAGATTCCGGGAATACCAGGTAGAGGACATCCTGGCTCGGGTCGAACAATTCAGACAGCCGTTCGAAGTTCTGCACGACCTCCGAATCGGATGCCAGGAAATGCCCCGGCTGATGATCGGTCTGAACCTTGGTCGCCCACCATCCGAGAAACACGGTCAGCAAGGCAACCGCGATCAGGATCAGCCGGGCGTGGTCAATGATCCAGTCAG
>JAUIJQ010000371.1 GCA_030431165.1 Rhodothermia bacterium
GCTGCCTGTCACCGGGGCCTGCGAAGCGCAGCCAAGGGCGGCCGATAGCGACAAGACGACTACGAAAGGTGTCACCGCTCGAGCAAGTAGAGAAATCCGCATTGTGGTAGGTAGACGTGTCCTTCAGACTTTAGCCGATCCAACGATCCAACGATCTATCGATCCAACGACAAGATAGTGTGTCAGTGCCGGCACCACGAAACCCACACTGTGCCTGTTGTGTTACCCGCACAGTAAAACAGAGCCGTGAAGACCACCCTCTACATAGAAAAGATGGACTGCCCGACCGAGGAGCAGCTCATCCGCGGTCGATTCAAGTCAACCGACGGCGTTGATTCGCTGAGCTTCGACCTCGTTCGACGCGAACTAACTGTCAACCACTCGGGCGTCGACGAGTCCGCCATCCGGGATACCTTCCTCGACGGATTGAGCGGCATCGGTATGCCGGCCGTTGTTGTGGACCGCGACGCGCCGCAGCCGGATCCGACTGCTGACGCCCGCACGCGTCCGCCGGTTGTCTCGCGCCGCATGAAGTGGCAACTCGGCATCGCCTTCGTGCTGGCGTTGGCATCTGAAATCATCGCGATCGTGACGGGGCACGAGGGCTCACCACTCGTCGCGGGACTGGCTATCGGGGCCATCGTCCTCGGCGGTCGTGAGATGGCGGTCAAAGGGTGGCACGCCATTCGGAGTTTTACCCTTGGCATCAACTTCCTGATGACGATTGCCGTCGTTGGTGCGGTTGTCATCGGTGAGTGGCCCGAGGCGGCCATGGTCACCGTGTTGTTTGCGCTCGCTGAAGCGATTGAAGCCTACGCGCTGGACCGATCGCGTGGCGCCATCCGGAAACTCATGCAGCTTTCGCCGGATACCGCGCTCGCCCTGCACGATGAAACGTCGGGCTGGCAACCAACGCCAACCTCGCAGATTCGGGTCGGACAGCTCATCCGGATTCGTCCGGGTGACCGGATTCCTCTTGACGGTCGCGTTGTCTCAGGCGAATCAACCGTTGATCAGGCGCCCATAACGGGTGAGTCGATGCCGGTTGGGAAGGCTGTTGATGATGAGGTGTTTGCAGGAACCGTCAATCAGCAGGGAACGCTCGACGTTGAGGTCAGTCACCAGCGACGCGACACGACGCTCGCACGAATTATCCGCACCGTACAGCAGGCGCAGGCGCAACGCGGCGCCACGCAGCGTTTCGTTGATCGGTTCGCGGCGTGGTACACGCCCGCTGTTGTGGTTGGTGCTATCCTCGTTGCTGTCGTGCCGCCACTGGTTGCCGGCGCGCCGTTCGTTACGTGGCTGTACCGGGCGTTGGTGTTGCTCGTTATTGCGTGTCCGTGTGCGCTTGTGATTTCAACGCCGGTCACCGTTGTCAGCGGACTCGCGGCGGCTGCGCGGGCAGGCATCCTTGTAAAGGGAGGTACCTTCCTCGAGATTGGTCATGAGATCCGTGCCATAGCATTTGACAAGACCGGGACGCTTACCGAGGGTAGGCCGGGGGTCACTGACGTAATGCCGCTCACCGAGGCCATGGATCGCGAACACATACTTCGCGTGGCTGCGACGCTTGAGGCACCAAGTGAGCACGCGGTTGGCCGAGCCATAACCGAGGCCTGGGCAGAGCAGGTCGGACACGTATCAGGGTTTCGTGCGACGCCGGGTCGGGGTGTGCGTGGGGAGATTGAAGGTGTCGGGTATGCCATCGGCAACCACAGCTACGCGCATGAGTCGGGAGTGTGTACTCCGGCCCTGGAGGATAAGCTGTTTGCGCTGGAGGAGGAGGGTAAGTCGGCGATTGTGCTGTTTGATGCGACGCGTGCCCTTGGGATTATCGGCGTCGCGGATGGGATTCGGTCAACGACCGCCGGTGCGATCGATTCGCTGAAGCAACTTGGTGTAGACACGGTGTTGTTGACGGGCGACAATCCGACGACGGCCGGCGCGATAGCGCGGGCGGCCGGGATTGATGACGCGCGCGGTGATTTGCTGCCTGACGGGAAGCTCGAGGCCATCGGCGAGCTGCGGGAGCGCTACGGCGTTGTTGGGATGGTTGGCGACGGCATCAACGATGCGCCAGCGCTGGCTGCTGCTGATGTCGGATTTGCCATGGGCGCTGCCGGGACCGACACGGCAATCGAAACTGCGGATGTTGCGCTGATGGACGACGACCTCCAGAAGCTATCCGACTTCCTGCGGCTCTCGCGTCGAACGGCGAGCGTGTTACGTCAGAACATCAGCCTCGCGATCGGTATCAAGGTCGTCTTCTTCGGCCTTGCCGTGTTTGGAATGGCATCCCTGTGGATGGCGGTGTTCGCCGACATGGGTGCCAGTCTGCTCGTGACCTTCAACGGGCTGCGACTGTTGAGATCGTTAGATCGATAGATCGGAAGATCGTTTGGATCGTGAGATCGTTTGGATCGGTAGATCGTTGAATCGGTAGATCGTTGAATCGTTTGATCGGTAGATCGGTAGATCGGAAGATCGCTGGCGGCGTGCTGTCTCTCAAACCCCGGCGAGTTTTTTGTCGGTGGTCGGCGGTACCGAATCTATTGCTCGCCCGCAGTAATAGTGCGCGAACCATCGCGTTTGTCGATCATGCATGATTGGCTGAGAATCGTTGCGGCCGTCAGATTTGCACGTGGTTGAGATAGTTTTTTCGATAGACGTTCCGAGTACTGTTCCGCTGCTGCAGCCAGAGCGACGGCTTCGTCACGCGCCGCGTGCTGCACGCCGAAGCTGTCTACGGATCGCCTCCCGGTCTATAGAAAGCAATGCCGTCAAGCAGCCGCGCACTCTCGAAGGCAGGGCGAGTACACATCAAGTTACTCGTTCCGGCTACTCGACCATCCCCCACGCTCTCGAAAGCTCGACTCATCTCAATATGTCTTCCTCAGACTTGGCCTGTTCGGCGCAGTTGTCCTGAAGTGGCACCTTCTCGCGCACGTCGGTAATGTTGTAGCCGAGTTCTTTCCAGTTCCGTGACAGGTAGTCATTCCACTGCTCGTAATGCGCCCACCTTTCTGGAAGTTCATCGTCTGCGTAGATAGCCTCAACAGGACACACCGGCACGCAGGCATTGCAGTCGATACATTCGTCCGGGTGGATTGCCAAGAAGTTCGGGCCTTCGTAGAAGCAATCGACGGGACATACTTCGACACAACTAGTATACTTGCAGTTAATACATGGTTCGGCGACAACGTATGGCATAACGCTTTCTTGGACAGGCCCGCTACCTATTGGAACGAGAGGACCAGTGAATCGCAGAGATCGCCCAACCCTCCGTCGTTTTGCGAAGAACCATCAGCTCGGAGCTGTTCAGGTCAACACTGCGGTCACGGTATGCACCATGCAGACGGGTCGTAGATACGACATAGGCCACATCGCCGACCACATACGGTTTCCGTAGAATCGGTTCGCGGGTCATGGCCTGCAAGAAACGAGCGTCGGAGGGATAGTGATGCCCCAGGTAGTGGTGACGGCTTTCCACGCCGCCGCGCTCAAGAATCAAAGCGTCAGGAAGCAGCATCGCGGAAACTGCCATGCTGTCGCCAGTCGCCAGGGCCTCTGTGAAGCGCTCTACAACCTGGACTACTTCGGTCGAGTCGGCGGCGTCCGCGGCACCATGGTCGTGCGCCTGTGCCCGCACAGGTGCGGCAGAGCCAGCAAATAGCAAGTGCAATAAGACAGCTGCCCCATGGGCAGTTTTCCATGTAATTCGTGTTGTTTGCCGGGTCATGATGTTGCGCTTTCTCTAGGACTGTGAGTTCGATGAATGCGAGATAAGAAGATTCGGCGTTGGCGGCGCAGCGTAACCCGTGCTCGGGCGTTTAAGGCCTTATCGAAGCTAAAGGCAGTCTCACCTCGAAGCGGCTGCCCCGTTGGAGGCCCTCGCTGTGTGCTACCACGGACCCCCCGTACACCTGAGTGATCGCTTGCACGATGGCTAAACCCAGACCGCTGCCATTCAGTGCCTGCACCTCCTTCGTATCAGCCCGGTAGAAACGGTCGAAAAGGTGCTCTTTCTGGTCCGGACTGAACCCGATCCCGGTGTCCGAAACAATGATCCGACCCTCACCGTCTCGGCTGTTTACTTCTATCGTTACAGTAGAGCCCCCGGGTGTGTACTTGATGGCATTTTCCACGAGGTTATCAATTACCTCGCCGACGCGACCCTCCTCCGCCAGAACATGAACGTCCGGCTCAATGTGTTGCCGTAGGTCAAGCTCTTTGCGGGCCGCACGTTGCCTGAACCGAGCCACATGTTCCCTGGCGACCCTACTCAAATCTACGGGCTC
>JAUIJQ010000372.1 GCA_030431165.1 Rhodothermia bacterium
AGGTAGACAGGGTCGTCATACGCGACGTAGGCCCACCGCATGACGGGCAGGATGGCAAACGCGTCATATGCTATGTCCACATACTCCCACTCGGACGGCGACGCACCGAATGGGCCAAGGAAATGTGTGGCTGCCTGTAGACCTGACCCATCGGGCGCCGTCTGATTCCAGAGATCAAGGCCCGCACTCTTCCCCAACGCGGCAAGGTAGTAGTACGCCCTCAGGTTAAAATTGCTATACCCGAATGACCGCGTTCGATCGAGTTCATAGAGTTGCCTTCCGTCGCCCTCTATGCCATGGTCGATACGCACGTGCCAGCTACGTTCAAGAATCTCGCGTGCCCTTGCCGCGTCTCCTGTGTACAGTCCAATCGCAGCGAGCTGAGCGTCCCTGAACGTGCCGTGGTTATTCCACATGAGTCCGGCTCGCGTTCCCAGCTCTGACTCTTCGAGCCATCGCCCGTACTCCTTCAGCCAGGCCGCAAAAGAATCCCTGTCTGATTGGCTCCAGTGTTCGGATTCGTCAAGCAACCGCACAACATCTATGAGCACAGACCAACGCCATGTGTCTATTGTGCCCCACTCGCTACCAGGCATGATTCCCGGCACACCTTGTGAGTACTCAAGGTGCGGGTTCATGCTCGTGCTGTCGTCGAGAAACCACATTCGTAGCTGCTGTGCGGCCCGATCTGCGTATCGCTCGTCGCCAAAGAAATAGTACGCCTGTCCGAGGACGAGCACGATCTCCTCCATCGTGCCCCTGCCGACAAAGTCAGTGCCTGTACGGTTCTCGGGATACAACTGCCCGTCGCGTTTCACGTACGGGAGTCCATCCGGAGTGTCAGGATTTGGCCAGAAATACGGTGCCCGCGAGAGATAGTCTTTCTTGATGCCACTGGGGGCAACCAGCGGCTTGTCAAGCGGCGACGCCAGTGGTACAGTAATCAACGAGTCAGCGCGATCTCGCAGGGCTGACGCAGACGCTACCACCAACTCATCGCCCGCACGAATACGCACGCGAATATCCGCAAAGACGTCCGCGGGAAGGAGCACGAGATCCGGCACAGCTTCACCTGCATCGCGGCACGCCCAGCTGTGAAACACACAAAGTCCCAGAACCGCTGCAAGCACATATCGCGGGGCGCTCTTAACTCGACTCATTTGCCTTTATCTTTAAAACCTTGATGCCTCCGGCCACCCGACGTAACAATGTACATCTCCCGCACCTACTCGACGATTTCCAACATCGCGTTCAGCCGAATCGTCCCGGTCTTCCTCATTGTATTTACGGCCGGATTGGGATGCGGGCCGTCTGCGTCTGAGTCGTCCTTGCAGTTTGCGCGATCCTCGGACGATCCTGTCGTTACTGTTGCATCAACGACGCAGATGGAGGTCCTTAATGAAATGCTGCCCGACGGTCTGGCAATCACAAGGGCGTATGCAGTGCGAGCAACAAACGAGACGTTCGGGCACTACGTTGCCGCAAAGCTCAGGAGGCCTGTCGACAGTTTGTGGGACGGACGGACAATGGCGATCTGGTACATGCCCGATGGAATGGACGTCCCCGGACCTCCGTTCGCTGTTGACAGCACCGCGCGTTCATTCGGATCAACGCCCGGGTACACAGGCGTAACGTCCGCTGAAGCCGCTGCGCAAAAAGAGATTGCAGCCCTCGTAGCGCTCACACGCGCCCGGCCGTGATTGAATCCTGTCGGCGCGCTTCGACGACCCAGCGTGTCAGACGAGTGTTGCGCGCCGTTCCTCTTCCACCGACTCGGGGTAATCGACGATGTAGTGCAGTCCTCGGCTTTCGTGGCGCATCGACGCACTCTGGATGATCAGGTACGCCACCGCAATCATGTTGCGCAGCTCGCACAGTTCTGGAGAGACGCGAGAGCGACGATAGAAGTCTTCCGTTTCTTCGTACAGCAGCCGCGTTCGCCGCGCCGCACGCTCCAACCGAAGACTGCTGCGGACGATCCCGACGTAGTCCCACATGACACGCCGAAGTTCATCCCGGTTGTGAGAGATTAGAACCCACTCCTGCGGACGGCTCGTGCCACTGTCATCCCAATCCGGAACATCCGTACGCCACTCGACGCCACGCGCATAGTCAATCGATGGTTGCGTTGCCCGGTGTCCAAACACCAATGCCTCCAGCAGCGAGTTGGACGCCAGTCGGTTTGCTCCGTGGAGGCCTGTGCAGGCGACCTCGCCGCAAGAGAAGAGCCCGGCCAGCGAAGTACGCCCCTCGAGGTCCGTCTGCACACCGCCGCACTGGTAGTGTGCGGCCGGCACAACCGGAATTGGATCGGTGGTGATGTCGATCCCAAACGTTAGGCACGTCGCATGAATATGCGGAAAGTGCTCCAGTACGTGGCTGCGATCCACGTGCGAGATGTCGAGCCACACGTGTGGTTCGCCCCTGTGTTTGAGCTGATCATCGATCGCACGCGCGACGATGTCCCGCGGTGCCAGCTCCGCACGTTTGTCGTACTGCGGCATGAATCGCTCTCCCGAAAGATTCTTCAGGATGGCTCCCTCGCCGCGAACGGCTTCGGAGATCAGGAACGAGTCTGCGTCAGGGTGAAAGAGTGAGGTTGGATGAAACTGTACGAACTCCATGTTCGCAATCCGGGCCTTGGCGCGATACGCCATGGCGAGGCCGTCACCGGTCGCAATGGCGGGATTTGTTGTGTGTAGGTAGACGCGGCCGGAGCCGCCGGTTGCCAGCAGGGTTACCTTCGCCAGGAAGGTTCGCACAACATCGTTGACCTCGTCGAGGACGTACGCACCATAACAGTGGATGTCGGGTCGCAGTCTTGTGACGTGTTGGCCGAGATGGTGCTCGGTAATCAGCTCTACGGCAAAGTGGTAGTCGAACACCGAGATGTTCGGATGCTCCCGCACCGCTGCAAGAAGGGCACGCTCAACTTCGTGACCGGTTGTGTCAGCCGCGTGGACGATGCGATTGACGCTGTGGCCCCCTTCGCGTCCGAGATGAAGCGCTCCTTGCTCACGCGTAAAGCGAGCGCCGATCTCCATGAGTTCACGTACTCGCTGCGGACCCTCTCTGACAACAACCTCTACCGCATCCCGATCGCACAGGCCCGCGCCGGCATCGAGCGTGTCCTGGATGTGCTGCTCATACGAGTCGGCGTCGCTCATCACCGCAGCGATTCCGCCCTGCGCGTAGTTCGTATTCGATTCGACCGATTCCTTCTTCGTGACAATACCCACCGTCCCGTGCTCAGCCACGCGCAACGCGTAGGAGAGCCCGGCAATGCCGCTGCCTAGAACAAGAAAATCAAACCGATGGGTCATCGCGTGTGTCGATTGTGACGTCGGTGCCGATGTCAGCGCCGACGTCAGTTTGTCCCGAGTTCCTGCAAGAGGTACGCACGAATAAACGGATCAATCTCACCGTCCATAACGCCATTGACATCGGTCACCTTCGTCTCGGTACGATGATCATTGACCATTGTGTACGGCTGGAAGACGTATGATCGGATCTGGCTTCCCCACTCGATCTTTTTCTTGGTGCCTTCGAGCTCGCTCTTGGCCGCTTCCTGGATCGCAAGTTCCAGTTGGTACAGACGGCTCTTGAGCATTGTAAGTGCGCGTTCCCGGTTCTGGAGCTGGCTCCTCTCTTCGGTACACTCAGCCACAACCCGCGGCTGCGTGCCATCAGAAAGCGAGCCTGACCAGATGAGACGCACGCCGGTTTCAACCTTGTTTACGTTCTGCCCACCCTTACCGCCGGATCGAAACGTCTGCATCTCAATCTCATCGGGTCGCACCTCGACCTCGATGGTGTCGTCGATCTCCGGATAAACGAAGACGCTGGCGAATGACGTGTGCCGTCGGCCGCTGGAATCAAACGGTGAAATGCGTACGAGCCTGTGCACGCCCGATTCAGACTGAAGGTAGCCGTAGGCAAACGCGCCATCAATTGACAGCGAAGCGCTCTTGACGCCGGCAACGTCACCCTCCTGGTACTCAAGGAGACGAACCTTGTAGCCGTTGCGCTCTGCCCATCGTGTGTACATGCGCAGAAGCATCTCAGCCCAGTCCTGACTCTCGGTCCCGCCGGCTCCCGGGTGAATTGTAAGAATAGCGGAGCGGTGATCATCAACGCCGCTCAGCATCCCCTTGACCTCGGCGGCTTCTACCGCCTGAAGAAGCTGCTGCTGCTCGTCAGCAATTTCGCCGGCTATGTCGGAATCCGGTTCTTCAGCAGCGAGCTCCGCAAGGGTCAGCAGGTCTTCGCCA
>JAUIJQ010000373.1 GCA_030431165.1 Rhodothermia bacterium
CTGGCCGGTAGCCAACCACGCCGGCGCTGTGTCGGTCGGCGTTGACAGGATGACAAGGATCGGCGCGCTGCGCGTGATTTCGCTGAGGCGTCGCGCTCGGCGTTCGCGCCAGTTCAGCACGCCACCAAGGAGGTTGGGCCGTCCGGAAGAACTGATCCACTTCGAGATGTCCTCAACGTAGCGTGCATTGGAGAGGAGTGTCGTTTCTCCCCGAGACACGAGGTCGGCCACGCGCGACTTGAGCGAGTCGTCGCCGATCATGTACGGCACAACCAGCTCGGCCCTGACGGCCTCACTGAGGCCCCTCTGTGCGGTTTCGTCAACCGGCCGGTCGATGAACGGCGCGCGATGCGTTCTTCGGTGCCGGATCGCCATAAAGAGCTGGTGCTCTTCGACGCCGGGTTGGACTGCCTGTCCTGCTGAAACCGACGCAACGAGATCGGGCTCGTGCAGGTTCGGAAAAATGCGCACCACGGGATCGATGCCGTAGTGTGTCATGGCCACGCGCAGGTGGTGCAGCGCGGCGCCACAGCTCATGATCAACTCGCGATCGCGCGGATCAGCCGTGGGCATCGAGCGCGATCGGTCGGCGAGAATATCAATACGGTCGCGGGCGATCCGAAACTTCCACGGTTGCCGGTTGTGCCCTGATGGCGCGAGAACCGCATAGCGCGCGAGAAACTCAAGTTGGCGACGCATGCTCGCATCGGCCGGAAACTCCCACTCGGGAATCGACCACGGATCGTCTTCGCGCCCACTCGTCGGCCCCGAGGTGGCTCCTCCACCACGCAAGGGCGCTCGCGGTGCACGGTGCACCAGCGCAGTCAGTGGGTGCGTAAACGGCATGGTCACTTTCTGCGGATTTCGGATTTCGGACGCAGCCGCGATGACGGGACGAGCCGCGAACCCCGCGATGCGCGGGATCGGCGCTGACTCCAGGAGGAACGTCTAACCAGTGGCGCCCCCAGCACCTCAGGTCCTTTTTCCCCTGCGGAATCACTGCGCCCCGGCGTCGTCTTCAAGAGATGGACGGGCCCAGCAAGACGGCCTTGCAGCCGTTCAAACCGGGTGTAGCGGATACCCGCAACTGCGCCTCGCCTCTCGGCTCCCTCAAACCGATTGGCCTGACGCCCACCCGATGCTGTCCCGTCGACGAGCCGTCGCATACTATGCCTCCATTCCCTCGTTTGGATCGGTCCCGTGCACACACGGCTGACCGTCCGAATCCGATGAGCGACGCACCACCTGTCGGTGGCTGCCGCTGAAAGCAAGAACCGCCAGTCCCGTATCGGCCACTGCAAGCATCATTTGTCTAATGGCGTGGGGCCTAAGCCCACGTGCGTGCGAGGGACAGGACTACGCTGCTGACGGGGGAACACCAGTAACATTTGCGATATTGGAGTGTTCGGGACAAATGACTATCAGCCAGCACAACAACGGGAGCACCGGCACCGTGGCCGTAGACGACATCTATTTCAGGGTTGCTTTCCACGCGCTTCCCCAGCCAATGGCGCTGGGCGAGGTTGATGGCCGGTTTGTTGTCGCGAACCCCGTCTTCAAAGACGTGTGCGGATTTGATCCGATTGGTCACCCTGTGCACGAAGTCGTCATGCAGTCGGGGGGCGCAGGGCCATCCGACTCCGCGTGGCCGCTCGTGGAGCAAGCCGTCATGTCGGGCACCGACGGTATTGTGGTTGAGCCCGTCGCGGGCCTCGACATCCCGCCTCGTTTCAGGTGGCGACTCAACGTGTGTGATAACGTGTTGTGCCTGTCTGGCACGGATGCGAGCTCGGCAGAGGAGACCTCGGAGCTTCGGCTATCCGCAAAACGGCTCGGCGCGATCCTGGGGACTACGGTTGATGGCATTGTGACCATCGACGCAACCGGGTTGATTCTGGGCTTCAACAGCGCGGCACAGAAAATCTTTGGCTACAGCGAAGAGGAGATGGTCGGGAAGAACGTCAGCGTGCTGATGCCCACGCCCTACTCCGAGGAACACAACGACTACATTCAGAACTACCTGGGATCAGGCGAGGGTCGGATTATCGGCGTAGGACGCGAGGTCGTCGGCCGGCGCAAAGACGGGACCATCTTCCCCATGGACCTTGCTGTCAGCGACGTAACCCTTGGCGGCCGCACGACCTTTACCGGGATTGTGCGGGACATCACCCATCGCCGGGAGCTTGAGCAGGAGATCCTCCGCATCGGCGATGAAGAACGTCGCCGCATCGGTCAGGACCTGCACGACGAGCTTGGCCAGATGCTGACCGGCATCGGTCTGATGACTCAAAATGTCGCCCGACGGCTGGCCGCTCGCGATGAGCCCGAAGCGGACGACGTCCAGGAGATCACCCGGTTTATTCGCGAGGCCGACGAATACGCACGAACACTGGCGCGCGGACTCGTCCCGGTTGAACTTGACGGGCACGGCCTTCCCGCAGCGCTCATGCGCCTCGCCAGCAACGCCTCCACGCTGTTTGGCATCAAGTGCTCATTCAACAAGGCCGGGCCAACGGACTATATCGAGCCATCGTCGGGCATGCATCTGTATCGCATTGCTCAAGAGGCGCTTAGCAACGCCGCACGTCACGGTAACGCCACGCACGTGCGCATTGAGTTGTCGCAGAACGTAGAGCGAATCCGGCTGCGGATCGAAGACAACGGGACCGGCTTCAGCAAAGACTGGGAGAGCAAAGGTGGCTCGGGTGTGCGCATCATGAAGTATCGTGCCAACATCATCGGCGGGTCGCTCGATATAACGGAATCACTGTCAGGCGGAACAGCAGTTGGCTGTACCATATCACTGAGTCACACGTAACGCGTCACGATATCGCGACACACAAACTCGCAACGCACACCGCGCTATGAGCACGAAGCAGAGAATCATGATCGTCGATGACCACCCGTTGATGCGGCAGGGTCTGGCGATGACGCTCAATGCCGAGATGGACCTGGAGGTCTGCTGCCAGGCTTCTTCGGCTGAGGAAGCGATCGAACAGATGGGCAAGGACAAGCCCGACGTCGCCATTATCGACATTTCGCTCCCGGGCATGGGGGGCCTCGAGCTCATAAAACACTGGCGCGCCGTTGATCCGAATGCAAAGCTTCTGGTGGTTTCGCGACACGACGAAGCCCTCTACGCCGAACGCGCAATCCGGGCCGGCGCGCGTGGCTACGTGATGAAGCTGGAAGCAGCCGACGTGATTGTCTCGGCGGTTCGTCGGGTCTCCAGTGGCGGGATCTTCGTGAGTGACGAAATCAACGAGCGACTCCTGCTCAGCCTCGCAACCGGTCATTCCTCATTCTCCAATTCACCGATGGAGATACTGAGTGATCGTGAGCTTGAAGTCTTTGAGCTGACCGGCCGCGGTCTTACGACGAGGGAAATCTCAGAGCGCCTCCACCTGTCCGTAAAAACGGTTGAATCTTACCGTTCGCGCATAAAGGACAAGCTGCACCTGAGCTCCGCAACTGAGCTGATGCAGCATGCCGTCCAATGGGTTGAAGGGGAAAAGTCGAGCTGAGTACGCTCCGATGATCGGTAGGCCGCAGCGCTAACCGTCCCCGACATAAGCATCCCCTACAAGGGTGTAGGACAAACCTGTACGGATCATTGCGTCAGGGCCCGACTAACCCGGCGTTTGTTCTTGCGTACCTATTGATGGATAGATGGCCAGTTGCCGGAGGGCTACCATGATTACCATCAAACGCATTCTCTTTCCCACAGACTTTTCGCCGTGCGCCGAGAAAGCGTTCAAGGTCGCTGACGCACTGGCCACGCGCTACGACGCCGAGCTACACGTGTTGAGCGTAATCGTGTGGTCCGGGGCGGATCTGAACCCGGGTGTGTTGTACGGCCTGCCCGAAAGTGAGCAGGAGCGCATCCTGTCGAACGTCCGCGGTCACGTGCGTGAAAAAATCGAGGCGGCGGTTCCCGATGAACGCCCGTATCCGTTCAAGCTTGCGGAGATCACCGACAGTTCCGCTTCGTCCGCGATTGTGTCGTACGCCAACGACAAAGATATCGATCTGGTGGTCATGGGCACGCACGGCCACCGCTACCTGAAGCGGGTCTTCCTGGGTAGCACGGCTGAGCGCGTTGTGCAACATGCCAACTGCCCGGTGTTGACCGTGCGCGCCAACGCGAACGTTGATGACTATGAACCCAGGCGGATTCTCGTGCCGGTGGACTTCTCCGATCAGACTGAACCGCTGCTCAGGCACGCCATGCACGTTGCAGCGGAGGAAGGTGCCGAGATTGATGTACT
>JAUIJQ010000374.1 GCA_030431165.1 Rhodothermia bacterium
CGCAAGTGCACCGAGAACCGCTGCCAGGACATAGGCAACGCCTTCCTTCCCGGCAACGCGACGAAACAACCAGAAGAGTCCGCCGACGAGCAGGACGCGGAAGAGGAGTTCTTCGTAGAGTCCGGCGCCGATTGACAGCGCGATGTCGGTAAACAGTCCCGATGATTGCGGAGCGAGGGCCATCATCGCGGGGTTCAGGATCGCTCCCACCAGTTGCGACACGACCAGGGCGACGACGACCGCATAGACGGCGCTCTCTGCGACAATCAATCCGAAGAAAGAGGGCTTGAGCGGTAGTTTCTTGTTGCGCTCCGCGTACATGATCGCGACGCCTGTTGCGATCACAACTCCGCCAAGTAGGAGTGCCCACGACGAGCCGAGGTTGCGAAAGGGTTCTTTGAGCCATACCTCCGCACCCACCCGCACGCTACTGCCGGCACGGTTGGAAACAACAATCATCACCTCGTACAGAATCAGCAGCGGGAGGGCTGCCAGGAAGCCGTACGTCGCGGAGCGGGTTACCTTGAAATAACCCGGTACTTCATCAGTCATGGTCTTCGCTTATCGCGCGACCTGCAGCTGCACCGAGGTGCCATCCTCTCCGATGCCGAGGACTTCCGCCACGGCTGCTGAGACATCCAGCAGGTACTGGGCGCCTGCCGGCGGCCGGTCTGTCACCTCCGCAAACGTCTTCCTGCCGGTCGCGTCGTTTGTCAACAGTACGACGGTACCCAACTCAAGAGTTGCATGCGAGACAGTAAATTTCTTCGGGTCGTACGGTTTCCCGATTGCCATCAGGCGTCCGTCGAACCGGGCCGGATACACGTTTGCTGTTCCCGTCACAACGACGTTACCGACATCCGGCGAAGTCTCGGGCGTTTCAGGCTGCACATCGTTCGCGGCGCCGCCGCCCGCGGCCGTTGCACCGGTATCTGCGACTGTCTGCGCGTCAACGCTATCTGACGCATCCGCGGCCGGTTCTTCAGGTGAGGCAACAAGCGGAATCCGGAGCTCCTGGTCGATTCTGAGCACAGATCCCGTTACGCCGTTTACTTCGCGAAGAACATCCACAGGTACGCCGAACCACGCTGCGATGTCGTTCATGGTATCCCCGTCTTTTACGCGGTACAGCAGCGCCGACGGTTCGATTGGAAGCCTGATTTCGGCGCCGGCCGCCACCGGCGGCGTAACATCGGGGTTCAGCGCCATGAGCACGCCGGCAGCCACCCCGGTGCGCTGCGCAATCGAGGCAAAGGTGTCACCTTCCTGTGCCTGGGTTACGTCAAAGGCATTGGTCGCCTGTACGGGATCAATCACCACCTCGACGTCGGGTTGCTGAGCCGGCAGTGCCGTAGATACGGGCGTTTGATTGGTTGGCGCCGCCTCGACAGGTGCCTGCGTTGATGTCTGCGTTGGCGTTGGCGTCTGCGCCGGTGCCTCTGCCTGCGGCTGCGGCGACTGGTCGGCGCTGGCGTCCTCGAACGCCTCGACGAATAGCGGCGCATCAGGATCGGCCTCACCGGTCGACTCATCGACCACTTCGTCTACCGACTCTTCGGACGGATCCATTTCAACGGTAACATCGACGGCGCCATCGGGCCTGTCGAGCAACAGGACCTGCCCCACACTGATGACGGTCCCGTCGAGATCGTTGATGTCCTGAATCGCTGCGACCGTCGTTCCATTATTCAGGGCGATCCGGTACAGGTTGTCACCGCGCTGTACAACGTATTCGCGCGGCATAGTGTTTGGCCGTAGTTGCGCAGCCGCTGGGGCGCACAGAAGCAGAGACAGCAGCACTGCACACGCAGTGGTCGGTGTGGGACGCGTTGAGAGCGTTGACAAAGCAGTCATGGTGGGGATCGTTGTGGCGCTACGGACCTTATTCATCCTCGACGTCCATCAGGGCGGACTGCAGCTCGGCACGCGCATGGGTGTCCCGTTGCCGCTCGGCGACCCGAATACCGGCGCGGTACGTCGCCAATGCCTGAGCCCGATGGCCCATTTCAAGATAGAGGGCCGCCAGGTGGTAGTACGTGCTGACGTACTCCGGCTTCAGGTCAACCAGCTTCTCGAAATACGCGAGGCTTTTGTCTGTTTCGCCTTTCCGCCGATACTCTGTGGCAATGGCGAACAAGGTGAATTCGTCGTTGGGATCCTCTTTCAGGAAGCCCAACAGCTGTTCCAGTCGGTCCATAGCAGTGTGAGCGCCGGAACAATAGTTGTTGGTGACCATGCACCTGACACAGGTGGCCTCCGGCGTGGTGGGAGACTGAAATATCGTGCGTGGCTACGCACGGGCCATGGTTTTTTTGGAAGGTTTTTTAAGAAAATCGAAGGATTTGTTCCTGAACCACCGCGATTTGTCCGTCCTGACCCTATTAAGCCGGAGCCCCGCCCACGTCGGCTTGACCGCGCAACCCGCATGACCCGACCCACCACAAGTCACAACACGAAGCGCCTGGCCGCCGTCTGGATGGCCTTTTTCTCGCTGGCCCTTCTGCCTGGGGCAATGGCGCAGGAACGGGTTGTGGATGCGTCAATCGTCGTGTCACCCGTCGAAACGCTGCGCCTGAGCGACTTTGACCCCACAGATCCCGGGGCGGCCCCCATCATTTTCACGATTACAGTCCGCGGCGACGACGTTCCGCGCGCGCTACGGGCTCGGGTAAGCGTCATCGGTGAGCGAAGCGGGCTGCTCGGAGTAGCATCCGCCGACATCGGTACCGTGCAGCCTCGGACCACTGTGGTCCTGACGAACCGTGAGTTTGACTCATACGATCTGGCTGACGCAGCGTCCGACGTTATCAACTTCGCCTCAGAGCGAGGGGTCCTCCCGCCGGATAACTACTCATTTGAGTTGTTAGTGCTGGACGACTCAGATAACGTGCTCGGCGAGGACGAGGACTTCACCGTCACCGCTTTTGGCGGAGGTGAAATCTTCTCTCTCACCCCGGGTTCACCGCTCGACGAATCGCCCGACCTCATTGACACGCCGCAACCGATCTTCATGTGGCAGTCCGACGGGTCGCTGTTCGACTTTTCACTATATGAAGTCGTTGATGCCGCAGCGGCCGCTGATGACATTGCGGCCGGCCTCCCGGTTTTCAGCATCGACGGCGTTGATCAGAAGACACTCGCCTACCCTGCCTACGCTGAATCGCTCCGACCCGGCGCGACGTATGCCTGGTTGGTCGAGTCGGTCATTGAGACACCCGTCGGATCGGAGCGCATCCCTTCAGAGATGTTGTGGTTCACTGTCCGTGCCGCCTCGGGTGACGAACGTGTGGTGAACGTGCCCGGGCTGGCTCGCCTTCAGGTATCACCGCAGGAAGAAACGCTCACGCCAAACGGTGTCCTCCAGCTCCAGGCTGAGGGATTCGACACAAACGGCGAGTCGCTCGGATTTGTCGATGTTGCCTGGGACGTAATTCCGGCATCGGGTGGCGACGTCACAGCCACGGGTCTCTTTACGGCCTCGAGCCTTGCCGGTGTCGTTGCTGTTGTTGCCGAGAGGGATGACCTGTCTGATTTTTCCACGATTACAGTAACGCGCGGGCGGCGCAATCCGAGCAGTCGTGACTCGGCTTACGTCGTAATGCTCAGCCCGAGCGACGCGCAGATTCTCATGGAGCCGGCGCCGTCCTTCAGCTGGCAGGTCCTCGGACCTGACTCCTCAGCGAGTCGGGGATTCCGCCTTGCGCTGGCTGCTATCGATGAGGATAACGGCTCGGTCCAGCCGCTCTGGTCCATGGATGTCGGCAACGTCTCAAGCGTGGCATATCCGATCGATCAGGCTCCGCTCGAATCGGGCAGGCGCTACAGTGCAACGGTTGCACTACTCGATTCGTCGGGTGTCCCCACCGGAGCCTCAGACCCTGTGGAGTTTGCATTGGATCGGGATCCCAAGATCTCGTGGGAGCTCTATAACGCATGGGACGAAGCACAACGCGCCGACGCCGATACGGTAAGGGTTACCATGCTGGTCCTGATGTCGGGCACCGAACTCTCGACGGCACTCCGCGATCAAGTTGCAGCGCTTGGGGGCACGATCGAAATTGCTGAAGGGCCCTGGCTGCAGCTATCCGTGCCATTCTCGGGTCTCCAGGGGCTGGCGGCAATCAGCGAAATCCGGATGATGACGCTGCCGTCACCACACGTCCTGTTCCATCCATCCGAAGCGCTTGACGCACTCGGAGAGGCCGGACACTCCGGGGCGCCCGGCTCCGTTTCCAATGCATCCTCCGATGCGTCAAGTGAA
>JAUIJQ010000375.1 GCA_030431165.1 Rhodothermia bacterium
TGGCGACGTGATCGCGACGCAGATGCAGATTAAAGCCGGGATCGAGCACGTTGTACCACGGCCCGTACTCCTTAAGGGTCTTCACGGGGCCGGAATGTATCTGGATACACCCTTCGTTACCGACAAACACCATTATCGGCACCTCTTCGTCGCGGGCCATTTCGAGGATGCGCCTTGCACTGTCATCGGCAACGCGTCGCGTAAAACGACCATCCGCAAGACGCACCGCGTCGGTGCGATGAATGTTGAACTTGCGCAGTAGCGGGAAGAAGTCATGGGTATCCTGGAGTCCGGCCCATGCGTCCAGGAACGCATCAACGTCAACGTCAGGTTTTGCGTCAACATCGCCGGACGCCGTCTTGGTTCCGGCGCCGTTGGCAGCGGCGCGCGGAGTCACGGGGACCGCGAGCTCTCCTGACGACGGAGCGGCGAACTTCTGAACGAGCGACTCAAATCCGTCGACGTCGCTCTTCCGGGTCATGAACACCTTATGCACTGCATCTCCGTGGGCATCGAAGAACTGCAGACTCCGCCGCTTTCCATCAACGCCACCCTCCCACGGCGTCCGAACCGCAAAACACAGCTTCCACTTCGCCAGAAAAATTCGCAGGTCGATTGCCTCGTTGAGCACAAGCGAAGCGTGCGCACCAATTTCAACATTGGCATACACGCCGTGCTTCTCGTGAACACACGCGTCGTTGCGCGTCAGCGCCATGACTTCGCCCAGCGGCTCAAGCGCACACAGGATGGCGTCGGGCTCGGCGCGAAGTGGTACTACGTCGCCGTCGATGCCCGTGGCAACCAGCTCTGCTTCGGATACACCGAGCTCGGCGGCTGCCTGCCGGATACGTGTATCCGAGTTTTCCTTTCTAAACCCGGCAAACGCTTTTGTAATGTCTGCCAGGTTGCGGCTCGAAACTGCGGCAGGTGGGGTAGTTGTACTCATGTTTCTTTTTGGGTTTTCCGGAGTTTCGCTCTCGTTGATGTGTCTGGAACCGGCACGATCAAGGGCACCGCTTTGATGGGGTGCCTGGTGATGACAGCAGAAATATCAAATGCCTCGTGAATGATCTCGCGCGTCAGAACCTCCCAGGGCGCTCCTCGCGCAATAACTCTCCCCTGCTTCATTACGACGACCTCGTCGGCATACTGCGCCGTCAGGTTGAGGTCGTGGAGCACTACCAGCACCCCGACGCCGTCATCAGCACAACGGCGTGCCGTTGTCAGCAGATCATGCTGATGGGCAAGGTCAAGCGCGCTTGTTGGTTCGTCCAGCAGCAGATACCGGGTCCCTGTGGTTTGGCCAACCGATAGCTGTGCCAACACGCGCGCCATGTGCACGCGCTGCTGCTCGCCACCAGAAAGCGTGCTGTAGGGACGCGAGGCGAGCGTCTCAACCTCCATCGACTGCATGGCTGCGCATGCAACGTCGAGATCTTCCGTGTGTCGGGTGTCGTGTGGCGTTCGCCCAAGAAGCACAACCTGTAGCACGGTGAAGTCAAAGGCGAGCAACGACTTCTGCGACAGCACAGCCCTCCGCTTTGCCAGCTCGACCGGTGCGAGGTCGGAGAGATGTGTTTCGTCAAGACACACACGGCCGCTGGCAAGCTCGACGTCGCCCGACAACGCCCGAAGGACCGTTGTCTTGCCGGCACCATTTGCACCGACAAGCGCGACCACCTTTCCTGCGCTTACCGCGATGCTGACGTCGCGAATCAAATCGACGTCATCTGCCACAACCGAGGCATGGTCAAGAGTTAACATCTTACCACGCCCTCCGCTGACTGACGAGCAGCCACAAAAACAGCGGGGCGCCGGCCAGCGCCGTGACTATGCCAACAGGGATCTCCGTCGGAGCCAGCAGCATTCGCGCCAGCACGTCTGCGCCAACAAGTAGCGTGCCTCCCACTATTGCGGATGCAGGCAACAGCGTCCGGTGATCAGGACCAAGAACGATGCGCACAAGATGCGGCGCCATGAGTCCGACAAAGCCAATCAATCCTGCGAACGCAATACTGCCGGCGACCGCAACGGCTGTCAGGACAACGACGAGCTTCTTCGTTCGCTGTGTATCCACGCCGAGATACCTGGCCTCTGCTTCCCCGAGGAGCATCGCGTTCAACGATGAGGCCAGTCTCGGAACAGCCAGAATGACGCCCAGAACGAGGGGGGCAACGGCAGCAATTGACGTCCACGTTGCGCCTCCGAGTCCGCCAAGCGTCCAGAACGTGATGTCTCTGAGTTGGTTGTCGTCGGCAAAAAGCACAAGCGCCCCAACGCCGGCGCCACCGATGGCGTTGACGGCAATCCCCGCAAGTAGCATGGTGGATACCGACGTTCGACCGTGGCGTGTTGCCAACTGATACACCAGCAGCGTTGTCGCGAGCCCCGCTACAAACGCTCCCGCGGTCACGACAAACGGACGAGCGGGCAGAGGTAACGCGGCACCCAGCGAAGCCCCCGTCACGATTGCAAGGGCCGCACCAAACGCGGCGCCACTGGAAACGCCGACGAGACCCGGGTCAGCAAGCGGATTTCGAAACAGCCCCTGCAACAGCGCGCCACTTACGGCAAGTCCGGCTCCCACACACAAACCAAGCACAACTCGAGGCAATCGGATCATCGTCAGCACGACGGCCTGTTGATCGGTAACAGACCAGGGCATCCGGATATCAAACGCCCGACCTACGGCAGCGAGGATGCTGCCCGGTGGAATCGACACGGCCCCGATGGCTACCGAGGCGGTAGCCACAATGACGAGTGCAATGAGTAGTCCGGAAAGCGCGAACTTCTGCCGCCGGGACTGAATGGACAGCGCACCAAGCGCACTCGACGACGGCTCAGCGTTGGTCATCGCGTCGATGTCGATTCGTCGGGTATGCCGATCCGGCTCTCGATTGCCGCGAGCTTCCGGGCAAGTTGTTGAATTCCGACGCCGGCGCGCGGGCCGAGTCCAACGAGTAGTGCGCCATCCAATGTGACGACCGCCCCCGTTCGCGCTGCCGGGGTTTGTGCGATACCGGGCAGACGAAACAGGCCTTCCCTACCGCCCAGGCTTTCAAGCCCCGAGTGCTGCACGAGGATCACATCGGGGGCCGCTTCGACAATCGCCTCTGGGGTCAGTTGCCTGAAGTCGACAAAATTCGTTGCGGCGTTGGTGCCGCCGGCGTCTTCGATGAGGAAATCGGCTACCGTGCCAAGACCGGCCACGTAGACCGCGCCCAACCCACGTGCATAGACAAACAGTACGCGCGGCGCCCCGGTTGGACGCATAGCAACGGCCGCCGCCCTGTCTGCCTGCATAGTCGACACGACCTGTGCAGCGCGGTCAGCCCGACCAAACGCACGGCCAAGGAGCTCGACCCGCTTGACCGCATCGTCCCACGTGAACGCGTCCTCCAGGATCAGTACGCTGACGCCGGCTGAACGCAGTTGCTCAATTACGGTCGGCGGACCAAACTCAGGCGTTGAAACGACAATGTTCGGATTAAGTGAGATGATGCCCTCAGCCGACGCCTGCCTGAAGTAGCCGAGGCGTGGTTTCTCAAGTACCTCGTCGGGATACAAACTGGAGATATCGGATCCGATTACGCGACCGCCGAGACCAAGGGCGTAGAGCGTTTCGGTTACGGTGGCACCCATCGCGACAATTCGCGGACTGGCCGAGATGGATACGGTGGCTGCATCAGCGCCGATGATCACCGCCGGCTCAGACTCGGCGTGTGCGCCCCGGCTCCCAAGAATGGCGGCGGTGGACTGGCCATCGCGGGCGGGTGTGTCTTGCGGATTGCCGTCCGGCGTGCCGCAGCCGGCGGTGAGCGCGAGTAGGAGTGCGACCAGCGGCAAGGGTCGGAATGTGGCGGGCAGGGCTGCGCGGGGTTTCAGCGGGTCCATGTCGTGCTTGTTTAGATTGAATCTACGTATTTAGATTCAATCTAAACATCATGGACTTGATGAAGGTGGCGCCCGATAGGGGGTGCGTGCCGAGACAAGGCCACGCACGAGGGCGCAACTCAGTCCGTACCGTCCCCGATCGTCAGCACAAATCGCCCAAGCCGAACCGTGTCGCCAGCCAGCCGCGCGTAGACACGTCCTTCGCGATCGGATGCCAGCAGTTCGCTGATGCCGTAGTCGCCGGCATCAAGCGAGCGAAGCGGCTCGCCAGTGACCGCATCGAACACGTCGAGCCTGTTCACCTTCTTCTGCCCGGTCCCCTGACGCGCCTCAAATGCCTTCTTGTAGAACGCCATCCCACGCC
>JAUIJQ010000376.1 GCA_030431165.1 Rhodothermia bacterium
GGACGCAACGCCGTGAGTCGCTACAGGCTCGACACCAGTTGGTGGTAGTCATCCGGCCGGTCGATGTCCCGCCAGATGCCGGAGTCACCAACGTGCACCTGCACGATGCGGCCCTTGTTCTTCTCGATGATCGACTCGCACCCGCGGTCGCCCGACAACGTGCAGAGATCAACTTTGGCCCACTTCGGAAAGATCGGAGGCTGGCCTTGTCGCCCGTCTCTGAAGGGGACGGCGATGTGGTCGGGCGCCGCTTCGAAGTGTTTTACCAGCAACGCTATCGTGTCGGTCTTTACGAGCGGCATGTCACCCGGCAGCACCAGGTAGCCGTCGGCTTCCCGCGCGTTGCGGACTCCGGCAGCAATGGAGCTGCCCATTCCGTCTTCCGGGCGTGGGTTTACAACCACGAGGGCATCGTTATCGAGTAGCTCCTTTACGTCAGCAGCCCGACGCAGCGAAACAACAACGACGACCTGATCAACGCAGGGCAGCACGCTGGATACGGTACGCTGCAGGAGGGGGATACCGCTGACAGGTAGCAGGAGCTTGTCGAGGACGCCCATCCGCGTGGACGGTCCGGCAGCCGGGATAACGGCCACGACTGCGCGTCGCTCGCTGCTGTTGCTGTTACCGTTGCTATTGTTGCCGTACCCGCTCACAAGCTGACCCGCTGACCCCTTCGACTGGACATACGCCTGTAGGATCGACGCATCCGGCAAGAACTTCAGCGTCAGCACCCCAGGTGGCCATCAGAGCCAGTGTAGGGAGGTCCCGGGAACGATACAACGAGAAAGGCGCGACGAACCCCACATTCGCCGCGCCTTTCATCCGCCAAAACGACCCTGAGGAGGCCGAAAGTGCTACTTTCTGTACAGCATCTTCGACGTCAGGGATTTTCCGCCGGCCTGGAGACGAACGAAGTACACCCCGCTCGCGAGTCCGTTAGGCTCAAACGTCACGTCGTGCCAGCCGGCGGGCAGTTCACCCTGACTGATTCGAGCGACGACACGGCCGGTTATGTCGTACAGCGAGACCGTGGCCTCGCCGGCCGTCGGGAGCCCAAAACGGATTGTCGTTGACACCGAGAACGGGTTCGGGAACGACGGCTCGAGCGTGTACTCGCTGATCGACTCAGGCAGCTCCTCGTTGGAAACACCGGTCACGTCGAGAATCCTGCCTTCGCCGCCTTCCGGATACTGCGTGTCAGTGACCGAACCAGAGAGCGCGGTCTCGATGTAGTTTGCGAGCGCCTGTTGATCAGAGACCCCAAGGATCGAGAAGGCGGCCCCACGGTAAGGGTACTGGTCGCCACCGCGGGCGAGGAAGTCACCCGTGGCAATCGAGATCGCCGGCGCGCCACCAACAACGGCGCCATTCTCAACGATGGGCGTACCATCGTCGAGCGTGATCGTCATGACACGCGTACCCGGCGTTGTGACGTTGCCGTCGTCGTCGAGCTCCTGCGGCGTTCCATCTTCAGAGTATGAGAACGTAAAGCCGGCAACCTGGGCAAAGCGACCCGTACCGCTCCCACCGCCGAGCGCCGAGACAGCGTTCTCCATGATCTCCTTGAACTGTGTTGCAGGGATATCAGCGACAACGCTGAGCAGGTTGCCAAAAGGCAGGATGTCAAACGTGGTCAGCTCAGAGATGTCACCGGCCGGCAGCACGTTGTCGTTCCGGATGCCGCCGCCGTTCTGGATAGCAACATCAGGCGCATCGATTCCAAAGTCGCCGGCAAGCTCACTCGCCTGCCACAGCAGGGCGTCTGCAATCAGGTTGCCTTCGTTTGTCTCTTTGGACCGAACGTCATCCCGAACACCATTCAGCGGAACGTTCGTCGAACCGATGATATTCGCGGCCAGTGAGGCAACGGCGGCCGCGACGGGATCCGACACTTCCGACTTCATGAGGGCGTTCTCTGGAACCGCATCTGCCTCGGCGCCACCGGCCACTCGCTTCGGACCGCTATCCGCGCCAACCGCCGTCACGACGCCGCTTCCGTCAAAGTCGAGCACAAGCTGCCCGACGTAGCCGTAGTTGCCGCTTGTCGTTACCACGTAGACGTCGTTGTCGTCTGCGTCTTTGGCAACGATCGGATACGCGCCGTACTCGGTGCCTTCATCACCCGGCAGCAATACGTCGCCGGGATTTGCGAGCAACTCGTCGCCGCCGCCGGCGATCATCACGTCGATGTCGGTCAACCCCGCCGCAAGCTCGATGTCTTCTTCGATGCCCTGCAAATGGCTGATCATGATGATCATCGTTACGCCGTCGGCCGTCAGCGCGTCGATCTCAGTCTGTACACGCGCAGCGACATCGTCGTAGATCTCGACGTTGCGCGGACTCGAAATAAAGTCCAGGTTTGGTGTGGTTGCACCAACGATGCCGAATCGATATCCGTCTTTCTCGATGATCGTCCGCGTTGCGATCGTGCCGTCATCGACAAATGCCTGCAGCCCGGCTTCATTTTCGAAGTTCAGGTTGGCGGTCACAAACTTCGGCGAGGTCAACGAGAAGCCGCTGATGAAGTCGGCAAGCACATCCGGACCAAAGTCGAATTCGTGGTTGCCGATTGCGAGGGCGTCGTATCCAATGATGTCTACCGCTTTGGTGTCATAGAACGGTACGCCCGCTTCGATCGAGGCATTGAATTCAGGTCCGGCGAGGTAGTTATCTCCTGACGACAGCATCAACGACGGGCTGCCTGCTCCCGCTGCGCTACTACGCAGTGAGTCGACCTTCGACTTGAAACGAGCAGCACCGCCGAAGTCAGTCATGTCGCCGCCGAGATTGAGCAGCTGCGACTCGCCGTCGTTGTTGTGCAACAGGGTCAGTTGCAAAGTCGATTTGACGTCAGAAGCGTTAACCGGGACAAGCTGATAGCTGCCGTTGAATTCGCCGAGCACGCCGCGGAAGATGAACGGCGTCGTCGGGATCGGCTGGCCGACTATGTCGATGTCGGATCCGCCGAACGTGCTGATCGTGACGATGCCGGTGCCTTCAGAAGCGTCTGTCAGCGGGTAGTTGCTGTTTGCCTGAAACTCGGTGTCGCCTCCCGCATCGATGCTCAGACCGGTCAGGACCAGGAGTTCCGACTCGTAATCCTCACCGTTTGCAGCGAGTTCAGCCAGCGTAACATGCTGTGGCGTCGGGAGCGGATTGTCGCGTGACAGCACCTCGAAGTAGAATATGCTACCAAGCTCGAAGAGTCCGCCAAAGGGACTCACTTCGCCGGCCACCCGAATCCTGTCACCTTCGCGAACGGCACCGCTATCAACGGCATCGCGCAGCGCACCCGAGCTCTGGAAGGTCGCGAGCGCCCCGGATGCGTCCTGGATTCTGACGAGGCGACCGCGTGCACGGGTCACAACGCCCTCGGTGAGCACGACGGTGTCGTTGGCCAGCAGCCGCACATCAGCGATTGACTCAGCGGCTACTACATCCGTAGCCGAGAAGATCGTGACGGTGCCGCTGACCTCATGCGACGCCACAACCAGGTCCATCCCGTTCGGGCTGTCGGATGCCGGAATGAAGATCAGCCCTTCGGGACTCAGGTCGCCGACGGCCGAAAGTTCTTCTTCCGTGATCGTGTCTGGATCAAACTCGACCGAGAAGTCGCGACGGTTTACGTACGTGACGTACGTAGGTGCGGTTGGCACCGTGATGTCGAACACCATGACACCGCCGACGCGCTCAAGCCCCACAAATGCGTAGACGGTTGATCCAATCGTGCCAACGGCAACCGCTTCGGGCTCGGGTCCCTTGTTGTCGCTCCGGTTGTCGAACGTGTCGTTTTCTTCGTCGTCGGCATTGAAGTCATCGGGGAGCAGTTCGGCGATCTTTTCCTCGATCATCGAACCACTGTCAAAAACAAGCGCGCCCGATTCGTCCCAGATTGAAAAAGACCGCGCACCAAACGTCCAGAGTTCGTCGAAGTCACCATCGGTGTCTACGTCTCCGTTCGCTGTAGTCACGTTCAGGCGGCCGATCTGCTCATCAGCCTGGAGCGCTGCGGCGTCCGGGAATGCCGTTGCGTCGAGGGTAAGGTCTTTGATTCGAGACTCCTCGGAATAGCCGTCGTAGTCGCGGGAATCACCTTCGTTGGCCGTGATCACGTAGGCATTGCCCCCGGCCTCGAACCACGCGATGGCATCCGGATTGTACATGCCATAGACGGGCCAGTTGGCAATGTTGATTGCGTCATCGCGGTCAGAAGCGTCCAGCTCGTTGCCAACCTGACTG
>JAUIJQ010000377.1 GCA_030431165.1 Rhodothermia bacterium
GTCGCGTTACGTTGTCGGTGGTGTCGTTGCCTATTGCAACAGTGTAAAGGCAGATGTACTAGGCGTTGACTCATCGGTGCTTGACGAGTGGGGCTCGGTGTCAGAGCCCGTAGCGCTTCAAATGGCTGAAGGTGTACGAAGGCTGCTTGGATCGGATATCGGGCTTTCAGCGACAGGGATCCTGGGGCCGGGCGGCGGCACGACGGAAAAGCCCGTCGGAACGGCGTGGGTGGCTGTGGCCGACAAAGATGGCTCGAGGGCAGTTCTCCTTCGACTCGGCGAGGGGCGCGCCGAAAACAAGTTGCGCGTGTCGACGGCTGTGCTGGATCTCGTGCGCAGGCGTATTCAGTAGCGACTGTGCGTCAGCGGTGCGTCAGCTAAGCGTTAGCCGCCGAACTATCCGAAGCTTGCCCACAGCGCTATAAACGCTGCATTTTGAACCGCGGGACTGGACATCCTGACACAAACGCGATATTATGTGTATGGTATGTGTTCGCGATCGAGATACTTGCCGATGGCGTGATATGACAGACACCTGTCACACTGCCTTGGTAAGCTTGCTGACGATCTGAACGCCGAATGGTAGCCGGCGCACCACAAGACAGGCATCCCACCAGAAACGAAGAGAACCTGACGATGGCAAACAAACCGACTGATCCGTCCAAGCTTAAAGCGCTGGACCTGGCCGTTAAGCAGATTGAGAAGAACTACGGAAAGGGATCAATAATGCGTCTTGGTGACGCTCCCGCGATTTCCGTAGACGCCATCCCGACAGGTTCGCTGGCTCTGGATGCGGCACTTGGCGTTGGTGGTGTCCCGCGTGGTCGCGTCGTCGAGATCTACGGGCCGGAGTCTTCTGGCAAGACCACGCTGGCCACGCAGATCATCGCCCAGGCACAGAAACTGGGCGGGACATGTGCGTTTATCGATGCGGAGCATGCGTTTGATGCAACGTATGCGCAGAAGCTCGGCGTCGACATCGACACGCTGCTTGTCTCTCAGCCGGATACGGGCGAACAGGCCCTGAACATCTGCGACACGCTCGTTCGGAGTGGTGCCCTGGATGTCATCGTGATTGACTCGGTGGCGGCGCTGGTCCCGCAGGCTGAGATTGAAGGTGAGATGGGTGACAGCCATGTCGGCCTGCAGGCTCGACTGATGAGCCAGGCCCTCCGAAAGCTCACCGGAAATATCAACCGGACCAAGACCTGCCTCGTCTTCATTAACCAGATCCGCGAAAAGATCGGCGTGATGTTCGGGAGCCCTGAGACAACCACAGGGGGCCGCGCGCTGAAATTCTACTCGTCGGTTCGTCTGGATATCCGTCGTATCGGCGCCATCAAAGATGGAACCGAAGTCGTAGGTAACAGGACGCGCGTCAAGGTTGTGAAGAACAAGGTCGCGCCACCTTTCAGGCAGGCTGAGTTTGATATCGTCTACGGCGAAGGTGTCTCCTCACTTGGGGAACTCGTCGATCTCGCGGTCGAGAACGATATTATCCAGAAGAGCGGTTCGTGGTACTCGTACGGCGAAATCAAGATTGGCCAGGGCCGTGATGCCACAAAGGCATGGCTGTTTGAGAATGAGGACCACTGCGAGGAAATCCTCTTTAAGGTGAAGGTGGAGCTCGGGATGGCCGCGCCGCCAGAGGAGACGGTTGTGAAGCAGGAAAAGAAGAACGGCGTGGCGATTGAGGTCTGACGAACATTCACCTCAGCCTGTATGGCCCGGTTGGCAGACACTGCTGGCCGGGCCTGTCTTGTTTGTCGTCCTGACGTGTGCACTCTTCGGGTCGGCCGGCACAGCACAAGCCCAACGGGCAGATCCCGTCGCTACCGGGGAAGCCGGAGGACTCTCCCAACTCGACGCGCGGTTGATGACCGCGATATACACCAGCGAATCCGGCCTTTTCCGCACTTCTATGCAAGTGTTTGACCGGTCGGCTGTGCCGCTGTTACTCGGGTTGCCACCGGTTGCGTGGGTCGTGGACTCGAGTACGCTCGTTGACGCACCAGCGTGGCGTTTGTCCGCAGAGCTGATGGTGACTCAGATATCGGTGTTCGGCGCAACCAGCCTCCTGAAGCGAATCGTGCGACGCGAAAGACCATACGGTCGCTTCGTCAACATAGAGTCGCGTGAGCGCGGTCCGATTACACTGGATGATAATCACGGATTTCCTTCAGGCCACGCGGCACTCACGTTCAGCCTGGCAACCGTAGTGGCCCTGAACTCTGAACGTTGGGATGTTCGGGTGCCGATCTGGATCATCGCTTCCGGAGTCTCGCTGAGTCGCGTCTGGCTTGGCGTTCACTATCCGTCAGACATTCTCGCCGGAGCGGCTTTGGGGACCGGGGTAGCGCTGCTTGTTCATGTGGCCGCTAACGCTTTGGGGGTGGACGGTGCCAATGACGAAGGAACCGTGGCGCAGGGCTCCGTCATGCGCTCAGGGATGCCGCTTGTCGTTGTTCGGACAAGCATCGGCGGGAGCTAGGCCGTCAGCGACGATTCCGCCCGGTTGGCGCCACAACGTGCCCGGTCCTCCAACAACAATGGAGCTCGGCAAAAGGTGGATTTGGTACTTAGGTTTGACAACTGACCGGTCGCGACCTATCTTGCGTGCCCTTACGACGCGGGGTGGAGCAGCTGGTAGCTCACCGGGCTCATAACCCGGAGGTCGCGGGTTCGAATCCCGCCCCCGCTACAACAGGGCGCGGCATGATTGCCGCGCCCTTTTTTTGTGCGGTCTACACGGCAGGCGAGGCATTTCCTTTTTACTTTGGGCCGCTCGGTTTCCAGCATTTCGACCGTTGATCCTACATGGCGATCCTGCATCCATTCAGAGCCGTCCGACCCGCGCCAGAGGCAGCCCGGGAAGTAGCCAGTGTGCCGTACGATGTCATCTCTGTAGCCGAGGCGCGGGCACTTGCGGCGGGTAATCCCCGAAGCTTTCTGCACGTCATCCGACCCGAGATCGACTTGCCCGAAGGGACAGACGAACACGACGATCTGGTCTACCAGCGTGGAGCCGAGAATCTGCGCTCGTTTGTCTCTGCCGAATACACTACCCACGACAGCCCAAGTCTGTACGTGTACCGCCAGGTAATGGGTGATCGCGCGCAGACCGGGATTTTTGGCTGCGTGTCGGTGTCAGACTATGACGACGATGTCATACTCAAACACGAAAAAACGCGGCCAGATAAAGAAGATGATCGGACCCGTCACATCGTCGAGCAACGCGCGCATGCGGAGCCGGTGATGCTGACGTTTCGCGACGACGAGCGCGTACGTGGTCTTGTCAACGACACGACTGCCGGCGACCCGCTGTACGACTTTGAAGCAGTCGACGGAGTCCGCCATACGGTGTGGCGCGTGGAGTCACCGGGCGAATTGGCATCTGCCTTTGCGTCGATCGACCACCTGTATGTTGCCGATGGGCATCACCGGTGCAAGGCGGCGAGCCGAGCTTCGGAAGCGCTGGCCGGGTCGGATGCATCAGACGAAGTGCGCTTCTTCCCGGCTGTGCTTTTTCCGATGAGCGAACTGAATATTCTGGCGTACAACCGCGTCGTGTACGAGCTGCCCGGTACACCAGAAGATTTTGTTCGTCGACTGAAGGAATCCGGATTTCACGTCTCCGACAATGCATCGCCAACGCCGGCGGTACGGGGCCATATTTCGGTCTATGCGGCGGGTTCGTGGCACGGCGTTGTTTTGCCCGAGACCGCACGTTCGGGAGTTGACAGCACCCTCGACGTTGCGCGGCTCGGGGAGCATATTCTTGAGCCGATGCTTGGAATCAGCGACCCGCGCACCGATGCGCGCATTGGGTTTGTTGGCGGAATCCGAGGTGTGGCCGCGCTGAAAGACGCGGTTGATTCGGGCAACGCGCAGATCGCAATCTCGATGTATCCGACATCGATCGATGATCTTGTTGCGGTCTCCGATGCGGGCTTGCTCATGCCGCCGAAGTCCACATGGTTCGAGCCGAAGCTGCGGTCTGGTCTCCTTGTACACATCTTCTGACAGGATCGTGACAGATAGCCAACGTGCCATTCTTAACCTGCCAAACTGGAGTAGCCCGAGCGCCCAAGAATCACCATGAAAGTTCTGGTAGCGGATGCCCTCTCTGAGTCGTTCACTGACCTCCTCAAGTCTGCGGGCATTGACGTCGTGCAGGATCCCGGCGCAAAAGGGGATGATCTTGTCTTAGCGCTTTCGCGGGAAGCGCCTGAAGCACTCG
>JAUIJQ010000378.1 GCA_030431165.1 Rhodothermia bacterium
GCCTGACAGTTGTGAAGCGGCTCGTAGAGATGTCGGAAGGAACTGTTGACGTGACGAGTCAGAAGGGGAAAGGTTCGACCTTCTCAATCTCGCTGCCATCACGCAACCCGGCGTTGAACCCGGACCGGTCGCCGTCACCGGGAGCTGGCGGTCAATCCGATGTGTTGGCCCAATCGCGAGAACGATCAACTGCACGCCGCCATTCGTCAACGAGCCGCGACCTGTCGGATTTCGGCTGAAACACGCGATCAGGCTGCCATAGTGCAGCGAGCTCGTCGGTTCCACCCCAGACGCCCGTGGCGAGTCCCGCGAGGAACGCTGCACCCTGCGCGGTTGCTTCGCTGGTTGCTGATCGAATCACCGGAACGCCAAGAACGTCTGCCTGGAATTGCATCAGAAAGTCGTTCTGAGCTGCGCCGCCGTCTGTCCTGATTTCCGTCAGTCCGCCTGCGTCTTTTCGCATCGCATCCAGGACGTCGAAACTCTGAAACGCAATGCTTTCGAGTGCGGCGCGCGCAACGTGGCCGGCCGTTGAACCGCGTGTGAGGCCGACGATCGTGCCACGCGCAGCCGGATCCCAGTACGGGGCGCCAAGACCGGTAAACGCGGGTACCATGTAGACCCCACCGTTGTCCTCAACAGACGCTGCCAGCGCTTCGATGTCACTCGACGTACGGATGATGCCCAGTCCGTCACGTAGCCACTGGACAACGGCTCCGCCCACGAAGACGCTTCCCTCCAGCGCGTACGATGCGACATCGCCGATCTGCCACGCAACCGTTGTCAGCAGCTTGTTCGAAGAGAATACCGGCTCGGTACCGGTATTCTGCAGCAGGAAGCACCCGGTGCCGTATGTGTTCTTTGCGGATCCGGGATCAACACATTGTTGCCCAAACAGTGCTGCCTGCTGATCACCGGCAATACCGGCGATCGGGATCGAAACACCGAACAGGTCGGGCGCTGTATGCCCGTAAACCTCGCTGGACGATTGCACGTAGGGAAGCATCGAGCCAACGACGCCAAGTCGATCAACGAGCTCCGCGTCCCATTCGAGCGACCTTATGTTGAGGAGCAGCGTTCGCGACGCGTTGGAAACATCCGTTGCATGCACCTCGCCGCCGGTGAGGTTCCAGAGCAGCCACGTGTCGATTGTTCCAAACGCAAGGTGACCTGCGGCGGCGAGATCGCGGGCGCCATCCACGTGGTCAAGTATCCAGCGGATCTTCGTGCCAGAGAAGTACGGATCCAACAGGAGACCGGTGCGCTCCGCAAAAAGCGACTCGTCACCACGCTCCTTGAGTTCACGGCAGATGCCGTCGGTGCGGCGGTCCTGCCAGACTATCGCCCTGTGGATCGGCTCGCCCGTGCGCCGGTCCCAGACGACCGTTGTCTCGCGCTGGTTGGTTATCCCGATACCGCTCAGATCAGATGCTGCGATGCCGGCATGTGCGATTGCCTGTCGGGCTGTGGCGAGCTGCGTCGTCCAAATCTGAACCGCGTCGTGCTCGACGTAACCCGGTCTCGGGAAGTGCTGCTCAAACTCCTGTTGGGCGAGCCCCCGGATGGCGCCCGTTTCATCGAAGACTATAGCCCGCGACGAAGTGGTGCCTTGATCAAGTGCGAGGACAAACGGCATCCGTCAGGTGACTAACCCTCAATTACCTCGACAAGATCAACGGTGAACTGCAGGAATTCGTTTGAGCGGATACAACTCTGGCCCTGCGGCGGGTCCAGCCCGTAGCCGAGGTTCGGCGGCACGGTAATTCGACGTCGCCCACTCTCGCTTGCCCCAACCATTCCTTGTTCAAAGCCGGGAATCAACGAACCCGTCCCCAGTCTGAAGCCAACGGGATCGTTCGCACCGTTGTTCGGGAGCGCCGAGTCACAAATGCGGTCGTCGTCAGTGCGCGTCAGCACGTAGTACACGCGGATGCTGTCTCCACTCTCAACGGCCAGGCCCGTTCCATCGATCAGGTCTTCGACGATGAGCTGTCCAATAATCAACTCCTCAGCGGAGTCGCACGCGGCGAGGAAGACGCCCGCAAATCCGGCGACCAACAGCAACACCACGCGCTCGGCGCGCCGCCGGGCCGGCTTCATTCTCCGCAATACTCGATCACGCATCTTCATGGTTACAGAATTGCTCCAGGGAGCGCTGAGTACGCGCCCTCGAACAGGGTCGGAAAGAGCTCGGAAAGGGCTCCGAATGATTGTCGACTACGCCGACTGTAACCTTTTCAGCGCTTCCAGGTTCGCGCGAACGTGCTCAGCCGATTCATCCATCAGCTTCGATTCGTCCTTGTTCAGGTCTACCTGTATGATTTCGGTAATACCTTCTTTGCCAAGACGAACCGGGACACCGATGAACAGGTTCTCGAGTCCGTATTCTCCCGTGAGCCACGCCGCAGCAGGAACCACGCGTCCCGAATCTTTGACAATCGCCTCGACCATTTCGGCCGCTGCGGCTCCGGGCGCGTACCAAGCAGACGTGCCCATCAGCTTCACGATCTCGCCGCCGCCCGTCTTCGTTCGATCCACAATGGCTGAAAGGCGATCTTCGTCGATGAGTTCGGTCACCTGGATACCGCCAATCGTCGTATAGCGCGGCAGCGGGACCATCGTGTCGCCGTGTCCGCCCATGAGGAGCGCCTGGATGTCCTTTACCGATGCGCCGAGTTCCATTGAAAGGAAAGCGCGGTACCGCGCGGTGTCGAGGACTCCGGCCATGCCCATGACCCGCTTGCTCGGAAAGCCGGATGTCATGTACGCGACATAGGTCATCACGTCAAGTGGGTTCGAGACGACGATGATGATGGCGTTTGGTGAACCAGCCGCAAACTGTTCAGTCACCGACTTGACAATCGCCGCGTTCTTGGCCAGCAGGTCGTCGCGACTCATGCCCGGCTTTCGGGGAAGTCCGGCGGTGATGACACACACGTCAGACCCGGCCGTGTCAGCGTAGTTGTTTGTGCCGACGACCCGTGTATCAAAGAGGTGGATCGGTGCTGACTCCTGCATGTCCAGGGCTTTGCCCTGTGGCAGCCCCTCGACGATGTCGATCAGAACGACTTCGTCAACCATGTCTTTGCGTGCAACGCATTCTGCAACTGTGGCGCCTACGTTACCTGCACCGACGACAGTGACTTTCATGTTGAATCCTCTTTATGGCTCGGTAATCCTTTCGGGGACCGGATTTCGTAAGATTGTTTGCGGCGATGGCGAAGCGGAGCCGGGAGTCTGGCGAACCGGCAGCGCTTGCGGGCGTTGGCCGGATGGCGTTTTGCAGTCCGGCCTGACCTGCGTGGAATCTACCCCGCCGCGATCCGGCTGCCCAAGCGAACGTTCCAATATTCTGCAAAATCACGCAGGATGCGCGGGATTGTGACACCTCTGGCACAGATGGCGCACAACCCCGACCGGCCAAAAAGCCCCAAGACAAGAAGCCCATAGAAATGAGGACTGCCCGCCTACCGATCGTTCTCCTTGCGGCAACATTGCTGTCAAGTTGCAGCGGTGCGCACGAGGTCGCGGATTCATCGACCCCGAGTCAGCCACGCAACATCATCCTCTTCATTTCTGACGGCTGCGGGCCCGCAAGTTTTACGCTTGCCCGTGACTTCCTGCGCAGTCAGCACGGGGAAGGGGACCTTGCGCTTGATCCGATTCTGGTCGGAAGCGTGCGCACCTATTCATCAGACGAACTCATAACCGACTCGGCTTCGTCGGCCACCGCCTACGCGTGTGGCGTCAAGACGCGGAACGGAATGATCGGGATGACTCGTGACTCTTCACGCGTCGCGTCGATTGTCGAAGCAGCCAGCTTGAAAGGAATGGCAACCGGTCTTGTTGCAACGAGCCGCATCACGCACGCAACGCCGGCCGCCTTCAGTGCACATATCGTCAATCGCGACCTGGAAGCTGATATCGCGGCCCAGCAGATCGAATCGGGCGTAGATGTGCTGATTGGCAACGGCAGACGTTTCTTCCTGCCCGAAGCCGATGGCGGTTCGCGCAAAGACGGACGCGATCTGCTCGCTGCAGCGACCGCACGCGGCTTCTCTGTCGCGACATCAATCGCTGATCTGCGTGCCGTGACCGAACATCCCGTACTCGCCCTGCTCGCGCACGATCACCTTCCCTACGAAATCGACCGAGACGAGGGCCATACGCCCAGCCTTGCCGAGATGACAAAAAAGGCGCTCTCTCTTCTTTCGGATGATCCCGATGGGTTCTTCCT
>JAUIJQ010000379.1 GCA_030431165.1 Rhodothermia bacterium
TTCAGAAGTAATAAAAGTGCGAAGCAAAAAAGAAGGGATGCACTGTAAGCACATCCCTTCTTGAAAGGCGCTGTCGGATATTCAGACTAGCCGCCGACTACTGTTGCTTGGCCTCAATAGAGACGCTGATGTCCACGCGAGCCCCAACGACGGCGGTTGCAGCCCAGCTACCTGAACCGACACCATAGTCGCCGCGGTCGATGAATGCCTCCGCCGTAAATCCGGCGACCGCTGATCCCATGCGCTGGGCCATGTCCCCTTCGAAGGTCTTTATGCCAAGCAGCGTGAAGGGCAGCTCGAAGTCTTTCGTGACATCGCGGATTGTGAGTTGTCCGTGTGCGACGAAGTTGTTGTCTCCCGCAGCAACAATACGTTCGCTGACAAACGAGATCTGCGGATAGGTCTCGGCGTCAAAGAAGTCCGTTGTCAACAGGTGGTTGTTGCGCCGCTCATTCCTGGTATCAACACTGCTGACGTCGATTGTGACGCTGATGCTGGATTCGCCGAGGTTGTCAGGGTCGAAGGCGAGATCAATTTCATAGTCGGTGAACGTGCCGTTCACGGGCGTGAAAAAGTGCTTTACCTGAAAGTTGACGGCCGAGTGTCTCTTGTCCACGCTCCACTGATTCGCCTGAGCAGAGGCGTTCTTCGCCGGGACAAATCCGACAAAAAGAATGAACGCGAGAAGGAGGGAGGAAATAGTTTTTGGCATCGATCGTGTGTTAGACAAGTGGCTGTGGGGTGCGAATAATTGGGCCCGGAGAGACTGCGCGTGCCCATGTTGGGGCTGGGACCGGTCGCGCCCAGGTTAGTGACGGCCAGGCGCTCTGCGTTACACACCGCCGGTTCGCGGACCGCTGATTAGCGGGCAATTCAGAAGCCCATACGCGCATCGGTCGAATTTGCACGCTGAACGGGCAAATTCGGATGCTGGATGGCAGCCAGAATCTTCGTTTATCGCGTTAAAAAACTATGGAGTATCCGTCCTCTTATAGAATGCGCTTTGGAAGCGCTTTTTTGGTCGATACCGAAGAGAATTACGCCACAGCCTCATGAAAACACTGATCACATTTGCGACCGTCGCCGGAGCCGGCGCGCTCTACGCCTGGTCACTTCGCCAGAGCAAGCGCGTTCGTACGCTCTACCGGAGCTGGTAGCCATCCGATTTGTCGCGTTAACGACGTGCTTCAGCGCCCGAGTAGCCCGGTGCGTTGGGGTTGATGCGTGCGCCCTCGCTATGCGCTTTCGAGGAGCAGGTCAAGCACTTGCGAGATCTTCGCCTTGAGTCCGCGTCGATCAACAATCGCGTCGACAAACCCTTGCTGTTGCAAGAACTCTGATCGCTGGAATCCTTCCGGCAGATCCTGACCCATTGTCTCTCGAATGACGCGCGGACCGGCAAACCCTATGAGGGCACCCGGCTCGGCAATCGTCACGTCGCCGAGCATCGCAAACGACGCAGTAACACCACCCGTAGTTGGATTCGTCAAGACCGCGATGTAGGGTAACCCGAGATCTGCGAGTCGCGCCAGGTGAGCGCTTGTCTTCGCCATCTGCATCAGACTGAGTGCGCCTTCCATCATCCTTGCACCGCCGCTCTGCGAGATGATTACAAGCGGAATGGCTTCCGTGTAGGCCCGCTTGATAGCCCGTGCGATGACCTCCCCAACGACCGAACCCATCGAACCGCCAATGAACGAAAAGTCCATTGCGGCAACCGATGTGCTCCTGCCACCGATCTTCCCGACCGCCGACTGAACGGCGTCGTTCAGACCCGTCTTTGACTGCGCGGCTTGCAGTCGACTTGCGTACGTTTTCCTGTCGACGAACTCCAGCGCATCGACGGCAAAGAGGTCGGCATCAAAGCGTTCGTAGCGATCTTCATCGAAGAGGATTCTGAAGTACTCGCGGCTTGATACCGGATAATGATGTGAGCACTTCGGGCAGACTGAGAGGTTGTCCTCAAGCTGTCTGCTGTTGATGATTTCGCCACACCCCGGGCACTTCGACCACTGCCCTTCAGGGACATCGTTGCGGTCTTTCTCGTGCGTGCGGATGCCGGCTTGCTGCCGTTTGAACCAGGCCATGCTCTACGGGTCCTCGCCCTGCTACTGGTTGTCAGAACGACAACCGGTCAAAGATACTGCCTTTGGGCGTACGGGCCACAAACGCGCGCAAATACGCTGGTTCGTACGTCTCGACACTGGAATACCGATCAAGCGAGGCCATTGCAGCGCCGAGGTGCGCCACCGCTAACGCACTCGGCTGTGCGGCTACGTCGGCAATGCCACGCGACAAAAACTGAGCGCGATGCGGCTCGAGTCGTTCACGACCGGAGTGCGGCGTCGTAACCATGACGGATGCGCCAGTCGGTTGGTCGATGGCATCAAGCACAGCAAGCCATTCGTCTATTGTGGCGACGCGCGATTCCACGAGTTCCTGCAATGACCCGCCAGACTCGTCATTTGAATCTTTCCGGAGTACACAGCCATACCATTCATCAGCTCTGGCGTGCAGCAGGCTGAGTATGGTCGACGGGACATCCGATGTTGCTTCGTTGCGCGTTCCATCACGTGGTTCCGGCGCCGTCGCCGTCAGCGCAAACGTGTGCAGGGTTGGCACGGCAACCAGTGGTACGCCGCGAGCAAAGCAGACGCCTTTGGCCGAGCTGACGCCAATTCGTAATCCGGTGTATGACCCGGGTCCCCCCGAGACACATACAGCACGAAGGTGCTCGCCTCCACTGGCGTCAAGTGCGGCAAGCGAGTCGCTGATCAGTGGGGCCAACATCTCAGCGTGGCGTCGCGGCGCATCAATTGTGCACTCAAACAGCGTTTCGGAGTGACGGATAACCGCCACTGAGCACACGTCCGTTGCGCTTTCAATTGCAAGAAAAGCCATACTGAGGAGGGTTGAAGCGGTGCTTTTAGGGCGCCGCCGAAGACCGGTTCCCGGGCGCGTTCGGGCGGCGCATCTCACTTGACTATTTTACCCCCGGGTGTATTTTGTGCGTCCGCCTTGAATGGCGGCGATAACGCGCAATTTCGACCAGCCGGACGATGGCCCTATGAAGGTTTACGACGCAGCTCACATCCGGAATATTGCCCTCGCCGGTCATCAGGGCAGCGGCAAGACGACGCTCGCCGAATCGATGCTCTTTACGGCCGGTGCGCTCAATCGCAAAGGGAGTATCGAAGCCGGCACCACGGTCAGCGACTACCATCCGAGCGAAAAGGAGCGCCAGATGTCGGTGTTCACTTCCCTGCTTCACGCAGAGTGGGAGGGGCACAAGATCAACATCCTCGACACGCCCGGTTATCCCGACTTTGCGGGCGAGGTTATCGCGTCGATGAAAGTTGCTGATTCAGCGCTCTTTGTTATCAATGCGGCGGAAGGCGTGCAGGTTGGGACCGAGCTTGCCTGGGAAAGCGGCGTTCGGACGAACATTCCGGCGATGTTCGTGCTCAATCACCTGGACAAAACCGAGGCGGATTTTGAAGCGGTTGTTGCGCAGATCCGCGACCGGTTTGGTCGCAGTGCCACCGTTGTTCAACTCCCGGGCGGTGCCGGCACGCGCTCCATCATCGACGTGCTGGTGATGAAGCAATTGAAGTACTCTGCCGGTGGTGAGGTCGAGGTCGGAGAGATTGACGATGCCTTTCGGGAACGCGCGGAGTCGCTGCACAACGAACTCATCGAGAACATCGCCGAGAACGACGAAGGGCTCATGGAGCTCTACTTCGAGAAGGGGACGTTGTCTGAAGACGAGATGCGGGAAGGCTTGCACAAGGCGATGCTTCGGCGCCAGCTCTTTCCCATCTTCCTGACGAGCGCCGTCGAAGATGTAGGCGTTGGTCGGTTGATGAGTTTCATCGACAACGTGTTGCCTCGTCCCTCGGAGATGCCGCCGGTTGCTGTGATCGATGGAGATCCGGTTGCTCCTGATTCCAGTGCCGATCCCGCCGTCTTTATTTACCGGACGATGTCAGAGCAGCACGTCGGTGACTACTCATTCTTCCGCGTGTACAGCGGAACCATCAGGCAGGGCGACGACCTGGTGAACGAGACGACCGGGGCGACTGAACGCCTCGGTCAGCTATTTGCCATTAACGGTCACGATCGCGAACCCGTTGATGAGATGGTCGCCGGTGATATCGGTGCCCTCGTCAAGCTGAAGAACTCACACACAAACAACACGCTTCACAAAAAGGGAGCGCGGAT
>JAUIJQ010000380.1 GCA_030431165.1 Rhodothermia bacterium
TCTGCGCTACGTATTTGGGCGCACGCAGCGTGCCGTGTCGCAGAAGGAGCTGATGATCGTACTCCAGGCACGTGTACTCGACGGACTCAAGGAGCGTGCGCGTCGACCGCTCAATCGAGACCTGCTCGAACAGAAGCGGCAGGAAATCGACCAGTCTGTTCGTCGGTTTGACGGTCAGGTTGGTGCAGCGCGACCGACACCACAGGTGTACGTCAAAGAGAATCAATAGACAGTCTGACTCAGCCGGGTCCTGTTGGGCCACTGGTCCTGAAGAGGGCGTGCCGTCAACGGTGCGCCCTCTTTTTGTTGTTGGCCTAGAACCGGATTCCCGCGATTACCAGAATTGACCTGTTCTCAAGCGGCGCATCGGGTCGTTCCGGCCGGATGTTCTTGATGCCGTCGGCGAACCGGGCTTCGATAAACGCCTGCTCGGTGCCGATCCGGAGGTTCAGCCCAACACCGCCGACGAGTGAGACCTCATTGAGGCCAATGGATGAATCGCCATCCGTTACCTCGTCCCCCGAAGCGCTGATGAGTGTGAGTTTGGCGTCTACGTTTCGCGAGTACGAAACCCCGGCAAACGCGTATGGCGCGATTGGTCCGTGGAGGGCTAGCTGAGCGGTTGCGAGGAGCGGTACGTCGATGTAGGCAACGGCGAAGCGTGCGTCCACTTCGGTCTGGAGCCCATCGATGACGGCGTTCTCTGTGAACGCACCCCGAATGACGTACATTAGTTCAGATCGCAATCCGAGGCTCTCGGTGAAGAAGAGTGTAGCACCTCCGCCACCGGCAAACGCAGAGCGATAGGCAAAGTCGTTGTCTGATTCGCCTGTAAATGTGGCGCTTGAAAAACCAACGGCCAGGTGGGCCTTCCAGCCCTGCGCGGACGCCGTTTGCATCGGGGATGTCGAACAGACCAGCAGCAGGAGCAGGGCCGACCCAATGGCACCGCCAAATACTCGTCGGGATGTAGCCAGGAACCGCATCCGATATGATAGAATCTGCTCGACTGTATTATTGGCCCGGTCCTTCAGCATTAAACGCCGTTCATTTTGTGCACTTACGTGCTGATGGTACTCAGTTGCGCTCGGCCGCCTTGCGCGCGCGCATGTCGGGTTGTGCGGCAAAGAGTGCTTCGTCAACGCGGCTCTCAGGCACGCATTGTCATAACGCGGATCACAAGCTAGAATACACTTCGGATCCTGAAAAGGCCTCCCAGAGTACACCGCCACCAGCATAGACAAACACGATTCGGTCACTTTGACTCAGAAACGAACTTTCGTTCCCCGCACAACAGGAACACGGATGCGATACGCGTTCACGATGTTCTGTGCGTTGTTCTCCACACTCGTTTGTGGTGTGGGATACATGGTGTCAGAACGGATGAAGCCACGCAGTGGAATGTTCAGGCGCTGGGGTTCGCGTTGGGGCCGCTGGCTGTTTGTACCTGCCGGCCTGCGGGTTGATGCAACACTTTCAGAAGACGTGAGCCGGCTGACACCATGCGTGTTTGTTTCGAATCACCAGAATGCGGTTGATATTCCTGCGCTGTTGATGGCGCTGCCGGTGGAGTTTGGATTTGTAGCCAAAGCGTCGCTATCGAAGGTTCCGGTGCTCGGGCATGCGATAGCGGCATCGCCTTCAGTGTTTGTTGAGCGGAGAGACCCGAGGTTGTCGCACGCGTCAATGCAGACGGCAGCGCAGACCATACGCGCCGGCTCCTCGGTTCTTGTGTTTCCAGAAGGTGAGCGATCCTATTCAACCGAGGTAAAGTCTTTCAAGCGAAGTGCGTTTACACTGGCGGCAGAAGCCGGCGTCCCCGTGGTGCCGGTCACCATACACAATGCGCATGAACTGTTCGACGAGCGATTTCGGGTGTGCCGGTCAGGCACCGTACGTATCACCGCCGGTGATTCTTTTCGGATTCCCGGCACGTCCCGTAGCGATATCAACGACGCCGCGTCAAAAGCACGCGAGATCATAGTAGACCGCCTTGAAGCGCCCGACGCGTCTCGGCATATCGCGGTTGAGTCACCCGTCGCCGCACGCGCCCTGAAGTCAAGCCAATAATCCTTGTTTTTGCTCGCCGATGTCCAAGCATAAGCCTGACAAGAAGCGCGCTTCCGGTGGCCGGAAGGCATCCAAATCGTCGAAGGGAAAGGGCGGACGTTCCGCGAGCCTTCCGGTTGCCCGCACGCCGCTCCTGGACTTGTCGTCGCGTCAGCAGATCCTGCTCTGTCTGGTGTTCCTCTTGGCTGTGACGGTCGTGTTTTTCTGGCCGATTCACTTCGGTGGCAAAGCGATCGTCGCGACCGACACCACGAACTATCTCGCCGGATCGAAGGCGATGCATGACTATCGCGCCGAGACGGGCCGTCCGGCGCTATGGGCGCCAAACATGTTTTCCGGCATGCCCGGATTCTTGCTGTCGTACCCGGCCCGCGTGCCTCAGGCGGATGATGTGCTGCGCGCACTTCGACGTGTTGTCTGGCCAACGTCGCATCTTATCGTTCTGTTGACCGGCACCTTCCTGCTTGCGTATCGCATCACGCGCGATCGATGGTCCTCGTTGCTGGCCGGCGTGGCGTACGGGTTGACGACGTACCTGCCCGTTATACTCATGGCGGGGCACAATTCGAAGTTCATTTCACTGTGCCTTGTGCCCTGGCTGTTTCTCGCTTTCCACTACGGACTAGAAAAACCGCGCCCGCTCGCCGCGCTTCTTTTTGCCGCCATAACGGCCGCAAACCTTCGGGCGGGTCACATCCAGATCACGTACTACGCACTGTTTGTTCTGCTCTTCTGGTGGATAGGTGCGGGCGTGTCAGCATGGCGACGCGGAGCAATCTCGTCATATATCCGATCAACGCTCTACTTCGTTGCAGGTGGCGTACTCGGATTGTTGATGGCGGCGCAGCCATATCTCGCGACTTTTGAGTACAAGGCCTACTCGATTCGTGGCGGTACGCCCGACGGCGCGACCGGAGGCCTCTTATGGGATCGGGCCATGCTCTGGAGTCAGGGTGTAGCCGAGATGCTGACGCTTATTGTCGCGGACGGATTCGGAGGGGCGGGCGCCGAGTACTGGGGCCCCAAGACGTTCACCGGTGGTCCGCATTATCTGTCTGCCATTGTAATCGTCTTTGCGATAATTGGTGCCCTTACGGTGCGGCGCACTGTAGTCGTTGCGTTTGCGGTGTCTGCTGTGGTGATGTCGCTGTTTGCGCTGGGAGAGAACTTCGCGATCGTCAATCGTCCGATGTTCAACTACTTCCCGCTGTTTGATGCGTTTCGCGCGCCTGAAACGTGGCTTTCCTTGGTTGCGGGAGTTTGCGCCATTCTGGCGGCGGTGGGATTACACCGTGCGCTGGGCGGAAATGGTGAACGTGGCGGCGGTGAACGTGCCGAAGATGACCGTCCCGAAGGTGTACGTGCCGAAGGTGACCGTCCCGAAGGTGACCGCGCCAACAGCGACAGTTCTCGGAACGTTCGCTTCGATGTCTGGAAGACAACGAGGATTACGTTTGCAGCGATGGCCGGCATCTTGCTGGTGCTGCTGCTTGCTCGTGACGCGTTCCTGAGTTTTGAGAAGCCGGGTGAGTTCGAGCGCTTTGCAAACAACGTATCATTGCGTCAGCAGATTCCCGCAGATGACCCGCGTGTTGTCCAGGCCGTCAGGGCGTACCTCGATGACGTTGGTGAAACGCGGTCAGCCATGTTCCAGGCTGATGCGGCGCGCTCCCTTGTTGTGCTTTTGGTCGGCTTCTTTGTGCTGCACTTTGTTCGCCGCGGTCGACTCGGCCGCGACGTGGGCGCCGTCGCGATTGCGTTGGTCGTGCTGTTCGACCTGTTTGGGGTGGGTAAGCGGTACTTGAATGCTGATTCGCTCGCTGACAAATCCGCCGCGCAGCAGCAGGTGCCGGTATACGACTTTGACAACTACATTGCGGGCCGCGTTGACGATGCTGGTGGTCCTGGGCATTTTCGGGCGCTATCGCTGGAGGCGAATCCGCTTGCAAACGCGCGACCTTCGTACTCATACGAATCGATTGGCGGATACCACGGCGCCAAGCTCCGCAACTACGAGGAGTTCATGTTCGAGGTCCTTTTTCCGGCCGGCGTAGGGAATCCCGGACTTAACGGACTTGACGTTCTCGCTGTACGCTACATTGTCGGTCAGGTCGGACGTGACGGCTACTCTCCGGTCTACACAAGTGAGC
>JAUIJQ010000381.1 GCA_030431165.1 Rhodothermia bacterium
GCTCCGCCGGTGGCCAGTTTTGACGAACTGAAGGACCGGCTGGGCATTTCGCCGGAGACCGAAGTGCTGCCGGTGGGCCGCACGTGGATTGACTCGCTGATTTTCCTGCTCAATACCGATTTCGCCGTCGGCATGCTGCATGCCCAGCATCCCTATTGGCGCCAGTGCCACCGGCATGCTGGCATCCTGGCCCACCAGGGTGGTGGACAGGGAACGGCTGGACATGTCCACGGCAACACGCTGGCGAAACAGGATGTCCTGGAAGTCCTTTTCATTACTGTGATAGGTACGCTGTGTCCAGGAGCCGGAGTCGGCATACTGGAAAAACATGCGCGGCACCCTGCGCCGGGCGAGATTCTTGTAATCGTTTACATCACAAAGCTTGTTGACCATGTTGCGTGTTCATCCTGCGAGCTGTCGTCGAGAGTTAGGGCCTTTAGCGTTAACAGGCCCTAGTGTACCCCGTGTTCCAGGCAATAAAAAACGGAGCGTAAAGCTCCGTTTTAGTGGATCGGGTGGATAAGAATCCCGAAATTACCTGCCAGCCAGTCCCTGCACGATTTCCAGTGAGGTCATGACATTTTCTTCAGGTGACACACCGCCTACGGTACCCACAATGGTGCCGTCCCTGTCAATAAATGCGATCTTTTGTTTTGCGGATGCCATACGTCGCGTCAGCGATCATCGGTCTGGTGGAGGATTCGTAGTCGCGCAAGAATGGAGCGCTCGTGTGCAACAAGCCCCTCCGCCCTTGCAATCGTTGCGGCCGTCTCACCCAGGCCGCGCAATCCGTCAGCCGTTGCCTCCTGGATCGTCATGAAGCGCATGAAGCTGTCCACAGAGAGGCCGGAGTACGCTCTCGCGAACCCACCCGTTGGTAAGACATGATTCGTTCCCGAGCAGTAGTCGCCAAGTACCTCAGGTGTCCACGGGCCGAGGAAGATCGACCCGGCGTTAATAATCATGTCGGCGATGGCGGCCGGGTTGGCCGTGTTGACGATCAAGTGCTCCGCGGCGTATGCATTGGCGACATCAGCAAGGGAAGACTCGTCTGGGACGATGATCGTTGCTGCGTGCTGAAGCGCCTCGATCGCCACCTGCGGGTCGGGCAGTAGTTGCGCGATTCTATCGAGGATCCGCGTCACTTCTTCAGCCAGCGCCCGACTCGTCGTGACAAGAACCGCGTGCGCAACCACATCATGCTCGGCCTGTGCAAGAAGGTCGGATGCCACAAACAGTGGGTTGGCGTCGTCGTCAGCCAGCACCATCACCTCTGACGGACCAGCCGGGAGATCCAGCGCAGCACCCTCGGGATCTGACGCAACAAGCGATTTGGCCGCATCCACGTAGCGGTTGCCGGGACCGAACAACTTCGTGCAGCGCGGGATCGTTTCAGTTCCGTACGCCATCGCCGCGATTGCCTGCGGACCCCCGACGGCAAAGACCAAGTTGATCCCGCACTTCCGCGCCGCGACCAGTAGCGTTGGGTCAATAGTGCCATCCGAACGAGGCGGTGTGCACAATACCCGTACCGGGCAGCCGGCAATCCGCGACGGAACACCCAGCATGATTACGGTTGACGGCAGGGGCGCCCGACCACCTGGCGCGTAAAGGCCGACGGTGTGCAGTGCCCGCGCAACGCGGCTGCATGTGACACCCGGTGCTGTTGTGACTGTTACAGGGTCGGGTACCAGCCGTTTGTGGAAAGCCGTTACGGTTTCGACCGCACGGTCCAGGGCCGCGTGTAGCTCAGGCTCCACTTTATCCCATGCTTCGTCGAACGCGATATCCGGGACGGGTCGAACCGGCCCATCAAAGCCGTCGAGTCGATTTGTCCACATGCGAACGGCGCGATCACCTCCGACGCGGACATCCGCCACGATGTCGTGAACAGATTCAACGACGGATTGCCGATCGGTACTGCCCGGTCGTTCAAGCGCAGCCTTACGCTCCGCATCCGACAAGCTATTCCAGGTGAACGTTCTCACAGCAGCATCTTCTCAACAGGCATCACGAGGATGGCCGAAGCGCCGGCAGACTTGAGGCTTTCGAGGTGCTCCCAAAAGACAGCTTCGCGACAGACCGCGTGTAGCGCGACACGCTCATCCGTGCCGGCGAGGGGCAAAACCGATGGCTTCTCGGCGCCGGGCAGCAACTCGGCAATCTGCTCTATCGCGTCTACCGGAGCGTGAAGCATGACATACTTGCTTTCATCGACGCTGAGCGTCGAGTCAACGCGAAGGAAAAGACGCGCGGCCACATCCTCCAGGTCTGCACTCAGTGGTGCGGCGGACTGAAGTATCACGGCGGTCGAGTGCATCACCGTTTCGACCTCACGCAGGTGGTGCGCGCGCAAGGTCCGGCCCGTTGATACAATGTCCACGATCGCCTCCGCTGATCCGAGATGCGGAGCAAGCTCCACCGAGCCCGACAGCGTGATGAGTTCAGCGTCGACGCCACTTGTTTCGAGAAAGCGCCGCGTGATGTTGGGATACGACGTGGCGATGCGGAGGCCGGCGAGACTGTCGGGCCCGGCGTAGGGCGTTGCCTCGGGGAGGGCAATTGACAGCCGGCACGCCCCGAATGAAAGAGCCTTTCTAACCGAGAATTCGGCTCGGGTTGTCAAGGCGCCGAGCGCGAACTCTTCCGCGACGTTCCGACCAACAATGCCGAAATCAGCGTGGCCGTCAGCGACAAACGAGGGGATATCGTCGTCGCGCACAAACAGAAGGTCAACCGGCATCGATTCGCCATAGCCGAACAGCCCGTCTTTCGACCGCATCGTGTGCAGACCGCAGCGCTCGAGGAGCGAGTGTGATGCGTCGGCGAGTCGGCCGCTTTTCTGGACGGCGATGGTGATTCGCGTCGGGTCGTTGAATGGGGTGGGCGTGGCCAAGCGGTTAGGTACGTTTGGGGTTGAGTCCGGACGCCTTTTGCGGGTCGCGGTGTGGGCCGGGGTGTGGCGCGGTGTGGGCCGGGTGTTGTGCGGGGTTCGCGATCAGGCGTTGGTCGTGCCGGTATCTTCGTGTAGGCGTTGGAAGGCAAGCTTGTATCCGCCGAATCCGCGATCGAGGAAGCGGGCAACGCGACCAATGGTTGTGACAGATACGCCGGTCTGGTCGTGGATTTCGCGGTAGGGTTTTCCTTCCAGGAGTGGTTCAACGACGCGCCACCGGTCGGCGAGCGCTTCGAGTTCGGCGGGGGTGCAGAGGTCGCGGAGCAGCGCGCGGCACTCGTCCATGGTGGTCATGGCGGCGAGTGCGCGGCAGAGTTCGCGTTCGGCGGCCCGCGTATCGGGGTTTATCAGTCGGTCTGGGCGCTTCATTGGTCCGGCTCGTCTCGTATCGCACTAATGTAACAACGCGCTAGTACATTGGCAATGGCGGTGCGTAAGTGGCCCGGATCGCCGGAATCACCTTGACCGAACCCGCCTGACTGAACCCACCCGACCGAACCCGCCTGACCGAACCCACCTGACCGAACCCACCTGACCGAACCCGCCGGACCGGAAGCCGCCGCATACCCACAAGCCCTGTCTCTACCCGCAAAGCCCTGTCTCTATCCCCAAACCCGTGGCGGCCGCCTCGGTTGGCTATCCGCCAGCCGCACTACCCCTCAAAACCCACCGCTCGGTGCGAGCCGTCACAAAATGGCTTGTTCGACGACGAGCCACACCGACACAACGACATCACAGTCCCGGGCCGCTCCTCGCCATCCCCACCGATGATGCGGAAATCACCCCGCACCAGGAGTGACCCATTCCGCGTCGCCTTGACAACGACGCGATCGTCAGCCATCCCTTCAGCCTGTTTGATCCCACCGCTGCCAAGCACGCCGGCGTCCTGAAAGCCGGCCCTGCGGTGCGAGCCATCGCAGAAGGGCTTATTCGCCGATTGACCACAGCGGCACAACGCCATCCGGTTGTCCTCGAGGATCAGCTCGTCATCAGCATCGACTAGCCGGATCTGCCCCCGCAGCAGAATGGGTCCGTTGGCATCAAGACGGATCTCACACGGTACCTCTGCAGAATCGTCGTCAGTACGGCCATCCGACAGCGTTGCCTTCAATGCGCCCGTCGGACAGCGCCGCACAACCTCGAACACATCATCCGCTGCTGCTGCATCGGGCTGCACCCACGGTTTTTTCTTGGGATCAAAAACGGCGGGCAGCCCACGAACGCACTCTCCGGCGTGGATACAGCGATCGAGGCTATACGT
>JAUIJQ010000382.1 GCA_030431165.1 Rhodothermia bacterium
GATTATTGCGCCCGAACTGTTCATATCCTGCGGCAAGTCTGGTTGGCTGCTAAGCTTGGCGGACGTTTTCCCGAACGTCGCCTGTACGTTATCCGGAACGTGTTCTGGAACGTCTGCTGAAACGTGCCGTGCGGTGGGGTCGGTTCCCGAGATTTAATCTCGTCAAAACAGAAACGGCCCGCGGAATACTCCGCGGGCCGATCGGGCTCGAGGCCCGGGACAATCAGGAAAGGCGGATTCCCGCCCAAGCGGGTGCTAACCCGCGAAGTTCAGCAGCAGCGAGAAGCGCATCGTGTTCGCAAGCGGCGAACCCTCCTCGAGTGCGTAGATGTATGAGAAATCAACACCTATGATGTTGTACCGGATTCCGGCTCCAAGTGTCAGGAACTCTCGGTTTCCGTTGTACGGGTCTTCGTAGAAGTACCCGAAGCGCAGTGCGAGCAGTCGATTGTACCAGTACTCCATTCCGGTACCGATCGTGATCTGACGCATCACCCCAACGCGCTCAATGTCGTTTGGATCAGACGTGTTCAGATTAACGTCGATCCCGCCCCACGATGAGAAGATCGCTTCGTAAAACGGCGCAGCGCCTGTCGAGTCAACGTCAATGAGGTCCTTGTTGAAGTCGATGACAAAGTTCAACGCATTGTACTCATCGAAGTCAAACGAAAGAGCGGTACCGAACCGAATGTTTGTCGGTATCGGATCGGCCTGATCGTCGTTGTCTGAGTACTTGATCTTCGGCCCCATGTTGGCCAGGTTGAAACCGGCCGACAATGTCGTCGGGACACTGCCAAGATTGAAGGGTCGCGACCGGTACAGGAGTGCCAGGTCAACTGCGGTTGTAACGCCGGCTTTCGTTTCCTGGAAATCGACCGTTTGGCCTGGCGCAAGGTTCGAATAGATGAATCGAACACTTGTGCCGATGGCCAGCGTCTGTGCGAGCTGACGGCCATACGACACACCCAGCGCCATATCGTACGAGCGAAATTCGCCGGTGGAAATGTTGTTGGCGTCACGCCCCTCGTGCGATCCCAGATTCAGGAAGGTCAAGTGCGCACCAAACGTGCCAAGATTGCTGAAGTGGTGCTTCGCAACGAGGTACTCGTAGAACAGATCGCTGGAAAACTCCGGCAGCCAGTTCGAGTGCGTAATACCCGCCTCGGTTCCACGCTGGAATCCGAGTCCGGCCGGGTTCCAGAACATGGCGCTGGCGTTGTCGGCAAGTGCCACACCGGCGTTGCCCATACCTGCCGCGCGGCTGTCGGGTTCGATCTTCAAGAAGACCACTCCGGCGCCGCCAACCTGGGCAATCGCGTCGCCGACGCCGGCTACGGCCGCCGCGACTGCGAGCGTAAATACCGCGGTCGCGCGTTGAAGGCGACCAGTACTGATGATTGAGTTCATGACGTTCCTGCGTGTCCTGATTGTCAAGTTATCGAATTAGGGCGAGTTTCTCGATCGACTCGGCCACCTCCCGTCCACCATCTGTAGCCTCTGTCTGGAGGCGAACCTTGTACAGGTATATCCCTGATGCCAGCCGATCGTAGTCGTCATCTCGACCGTCCCAAAGGACCCTGACGGGTCCGGCGTTGAGAAATCCGGATGGCAAGGCGTCTTCGGTTGGTATCGTTCGAACGAGTCTCCCGTTAAGCGTGTAAATCCTTATTTCAAGCTCTGCCTGGGTACCCGAGAGCTGATTGTGCTCCAGAATGAAGCGCGTTCGCGCGCTCATCGGGTTCGGATAGTTGTAAACGTTTCTGATTGACAGCGCTTCGGTACCTGCCACGAAGTACTCCAGCGTCGCAGATCCGGAATTATTCAGTACATCCCACGCTTTCACGGACAGAAACCCGGGGCCACTGGGAAGCTCGGGCAGCGCATACCTGACCTGACCCTCCTGAAATGAACCCTCATCACTCTCGAACGATCCGGCGATGTTCACGGCACTGGACTCGTCGCCGTCGATGACCATCAACATTTCATGGCCTACGCCGGCACCAACCGTATTGATGCCGCTTTCGTCAAAGAGCTTCACAATCAGCTCGGGCCGCGGTGGCGTAAGACCACCGGAAACAAACGTTGTATCGTTGAGAAACAGACTGATTCTTGGTCCCGTCGCATCGTCGGGCGGGTTGTCGGTAGTACCACCAACCAGGAAGCGCTCGGTGTAGCCAACAGCCGAGGTAGCGGCCGACGTGCCGTACGCAGAGACTCGTCCGGCCCCGTTACTGTAACTGATGTCTTTCGGCACCACAAACGTCGCCGCAAACGTGCCGTTGCTGACAGCCACGTTGCCTCTCCATAGCAGGTCTTCCCTCACCGAGTAATACGGGTTGGGCATCCAGCGCCATTCCTGGATTGGGACACGTCGTTCCGCGTCAAAAACAGTCAGGCTGACCTGACCAGCGTACTGGGCATCCACACTTCCATCGGGTAGCACGACGGATCCCTCGATGGTTACGCGATCGAGTGCCCTCGCCTGCCCGGTCTCTGCCGCGAGATTCACACCGTTCATCGTGTCGACACGAACCTCACGCTCCGGCAATCCAAGACGCATCGTTGGATCACCCAGCAAGTTGAACTTCCGGCTGTTGCCCAGTATGCCGACGCTCGTGTTCTTCGTTTCCACCATCGCGTCTCCGAAGCGGGCAAACCGCCCCTGATCGTCTCGCCTGAAGAGCGCAATGTTCAGCGCCCGGTTCAGTCCCGGATTCAAGTCGGACGGACTCGGCGACGTATACACGAGCCGAACGGTTGTGAACATGGCGACCGCCCCACCATCCGGATTCAACAGCAGCGCTTCGGCACCGCTTTCGCTGTCATCAATGTCCCACCATCCGAACGAACATGTTGCTGTGATGAATACAGGGAGTCGGTCTCCATTTGTTAACGATGCCGCATCTTCAAACGTCAGCAGGTCTTCCTGGGCGAGCCCCCTGGGACCTCCGTGTCCGGAGTAGTTGAACACGAGCGACCCTTCTTCAAGCGACTCGAGCAGGCGCTCTTTGGCTCCGGGCACCCTGAACTCACTGACGAACACTCGATCAAACGACTCGGCGTAGATCTTTCGCTGGTTGACGCCGGCGTATACGTTTTGCTTGACGTACTCGGCAACCGAGTCCATGTTGTACAAGTGCAGGTCACCCTCGGCCTGGCCGCCGTTCGCACCGGTAAACGCATCGTCGGCAACATATGTATATCGGGTTCTCCACGAACCAAACGTCGCGGGATCCTCATACCGCTTGATCTTCTGGACAAGCATCGCCGCCTCCTCCGCGGTTGCAACCGGGAATCGACCGATGCCGACGTCAAGCCGCTCCGAGCTTGATACCGAGTAGCCCCGGTAGTTCCAGAGGCCTTCGTTGTCGTCAAGTAGTCCGAAGTAGTCGTCGCTTGAGTATGACGCGTCGGGATTAAACGTCTCTTCCGTCTCGTACGGCAGGATCAGGTTTTCACTTTGCTCAATCCCGACTCGCAGGTTGCGAAAATCAAAGTGCCCGTCCCCCATCAACAGCACATACCGCAGCAGCGACTCATCATCCGGAGCCCTGTCATACAGGAACTTCAGGTAGTCGCGCACAGCGCGCATATCCCGCTGCCCTCCGGCGAATTCGTTGTAGATCTGATCCACGTCAACGACAGCCACGTCGAGGCCGTCTCCGCGACGGTACGACGCGAGCTCGTTGGCGGGACCGGCCAGCAGTGCCGGTGTGACAATGACAAAGTCAGGGAAAGACTCTATGCCGTGCAGATTCTGATTCGGCACGAGCACGGCTGACTCTGCGTCGAGGGACGCGACCGAGGCTGGATGAAACGCTACCAACTCGCGCGGACGGCCCGCGTCGACCTGCACCTGCGTGTAAAAATTGCCACCGGATGGAGATACCGGCAGTCGCATGATGTTCTGGAGCTCGGTCACGTCAAGCACCACCGGCTCAGAAACAAACCCGGTCAACGTGTGACGGATCAACCCGGGCGCCACACCTGAATGCCAGCGCAAGACGCCGTCAACAGCCTCGTTCCTGCGATCGTAGAACACGCGGATCCAGTCGAGCGCCGCCTGCGGGTCATTGTTCTGGCCGTCGTCAACGGTGAGGCGCAGGTCGAGCGGAGTCGTTCCCCCCTCCTGCGTAAACGTCACCTCGGTCGGAGCCGCCGTCGGCTGATCTGAATTGGATGAAACAGCATACGCTGCACGCGCGCGCGCAACCG
>JAUIJQ010000383.1 GCA_030431165.1 Rhodothermia bacterium
ATCCGCAATCACGCGAAGCTCGCTGTGTCTGTGACGTTCGACGAGCGCGCGCACAGGCGGCAGGAACAGGTGGTCCTGTTCGCCCATGAGATACAGGGTTGGGATTGGGAGGTCCTTTTCCCTGAAGAATCGAAGCAGCGGGTTGATGTCGTACGTGAGCTTGAACCACCTGATAAACTCGCGCTGACAGAGCTTCTTTGCTTCGCGCGCAAATAACGTTCGCGACTCGCGATGGTTGGCACGCGGCATGATGATCCACGCGAAGAAGCGGTAGAGCCACATGTAGGGCACAACACGCTTGAAGATGTTGCCCAGGACAACCAGGAATCGGGACCTGAAATCCAGGCGCATGATCGCTCCGCCGAGAATCATCGACTGGACGCGTTCGGGATCACGCTCGGCGATTGATCTGATGATGACCGAACCCAGTGACATCCCGACAAAGTGGGCGCGCTGAACGCCGGCGTGGTCCATCGCCTCGACCACCTCTGTGGCAATATCGTCGAACGTGTATCGCGCTGAGCGGGCGAGTGAACGAAGACTACGCGTCGCGGACTGGCCGTGCCCGCGGAGGTCAACCATCAGCACGTTGAATCGCTTTTTGAACGCGCGGATTTGTCTGAACCAGAGCGTTGAACTGCCACCTGCTCCATGTACAAACACAACCCAGTCATGCGCTGGACCGAGTTTGTAGGTACGGTAGAAAAGTGGCTGTTGGTCGCTAATTGCCATGGAGGATGCCGGCTTGGCCTGTTTCAACCCGTCGTCCGGATACAGGTTCAGGTCATTTACGCGTTCACGGTAACCGGTCAGCCGGTCGTTTTGACCGATCAGCTCATCACGAGCGTTTATCGCCATGTGAGGCGGTATCCTGATTAGCGTTGCACGAACTACGTGACGAGCCATGCTTACTCGGTCAGCGTTAACCGTGGCTGCCCTCTCCGGGCTCATGATGGTGGCACCGCACGCACGGGCCCAGACCGGCGCCTGTGATACGCCCCAGGCAGAAACGTTGCTTGACGTAAACGACGTGCGTGCACGGATCTTCAACAACGGTAACCTCTTCTTTCGTGAAGCCTCAAGTGGCAGCGGTTATGAAGTCCCCGCCGGGAGCGGCGTCGGTTCAGTCTTTGCGCAGGGCTTCTTCGTCGTCGGACTCGTAGGTGGTGAACCCCGTGCTGCGGGCGCGCGATACGGCAGATACGAGTACTGGTCCGGACCGATAGATCCCGCCACAGCTGCACCACCATCCGATTGCTCGCAGTTTGACAGGATCTATTCGCTTACCCGATCAGACATTGCCCAGTACGAGGCTACAGGTGTGGCCACTGCCGACCTCGAGGAGTGGCCAACAGGTTGGGTGCCCCGACGCTCAGCGCAGACGGGGATACAATCGACGTAATGAGTAACCCGCTTTCCGGAAGAATCAATCGAGTCATTGATCTCGATGCCGGTGAACGGCCCGCGATAATCGGCGACCAGATGCACTGGTGGGTCATGAATGATGCCGGAAATGCTCATGAGCAAACGGGAACGCTCCCACTCGGAATCGAGGTTCACGCATCGGCGTTTGCGTTCGATTTGCCGGGTCCGTTGAGGTACACGACGTTTTACCGCTATCGTGTCCTTCACCGGGGCAGTGCCCAAATTGACTCTGCGTATGTCGGGATTTGGCAGGATGCTGACCTGGGCAACTCGACCGATGACTACGCGGGTTCAGACACCACGCTGGGGCTCATCTACACGTACAACGGTCGAGAGACCGATGAACGTGGATACGGTGCAGCGCCTCCGGCGGTAGGAATCGATTTTGTCAGCGGTGGGGTGAAGCGGAGTGGCACCTCACATCCCTTGTCCGGCGCGGTTATATCGTTTGATGACTCTGGTCCGCTAGGCGACCCGCGATCTGGCGAAGAGTATTTCAATTACGTCCGTAGCCGTTGGCGCTCCGGTCAGCCCCTGACCGAAGGGGGGCAGGGCAACGATCCCGGCGCAACGCCTGCCCGCTTCTCGTTTCCGGGTGATCCCGTTGTGGGGGAGTTCTGGTCTGAGACAAATGCGGACGGTGCAGGTGATAAAACGCCACCGTCTGATCGTCGCGTCACCGTCGGATCTGGCCCGACGATCCTGCAGCCCGGAGACAGGCTTGATGTTGTGGTCGCAGTTGTATGGGCACGTGGACGAAGCAACCTGGACTCGGTGACTGAACTCAAACAAGCTGACCGCTTGGTACAGTCATTTGTTGATTCCGGTTTTCGCAGCGCCGTCGAGGCAATAGACGTACCCGAGATAACGACAATGTCATCCGATGGCGCGGTGACGCTGAGCTGGTCAAATCCTGACGGGTCGAACAACTACAATGAGCAGTATGCGGCCGTCGCTCCGTGGCTGGGCGTCATGTATTCATTCGAAGGATATGAGGTCCTCCGGTTTTCGTCCGACCAAGACTCTGTTGGATCCATCGTAGCGACGTACGACATCGCAAATGGTATTCAGGCAGTTGTCGAACCTGGTGAGGACGGCGTCGATGTCGTAGTAGCGAATGGCACAGATTCGGGCACTGCGTACGAGCACAGGGTTGGCGGGCTGGACAACTACAGGAGTTATCATTTCGGCGTCCGTGTATACGCGGTGCAGGATAGCCTGTCCCCAAAAGTCATCCGAAGTGACGTGGCACGTGTTCGCGTCGAGCCGGCGCCGTCGCTGGATGAAGCCGATGGCTCTGCGATCTTGTCAGCTATTGGGATCGTACCCAATCCCTATATGGCCGCGTCAAACTATGAGCAGGCGGGTGGGCCATCTGAGGCGCGCTTCGTAAACGTTCCTGCTGGATCGGTAGTCACCGTGTTCACGTTGAGTGGAACAAGGGTGCGCGTCCTGCGCAAAGAAGACGACCGGCCTGTAATGCCTTGGGATTTGACAAATGACTCGGGTCGGCGGTTGGCTAGTGGTATGTACCTTGTGCACGTATCCGTTCCAGACGTCGGGCAAACTGTGATCAAGTTTGCCCTCGCAACGCCCGCATACTGACACTTGCAACACGCATGATTACGAGTCGTGACTACGTCATCCGCCAGATTCGCCAACTTACTTTGGCGCTCGCGACGCTGCTGGGCAAGCGCGGGGCCTTGTCGGCATCCGAGGTGGCTGCTGAGATCTCGGCTACGATGCAGGGTGCCGCAGGGGTAGATCTTGAGCGACTACGTCGGCTGACACGTCCTGAAGTACGTGCGCTTTGCGAGCGCGACGGAGCTGTTAACCCCGAACTGGCGGTGTCAATGGCCGATTTGTTGGCCCACGATGAGCACGAAGCGTCGCGACTACGGGCGGCGTGGCTGTACGAAGAAGCATTGCTTGCCGGCGGACCCGTTCCGCACGATATCCACGACAGGATTCTCCGCCTGTCGGGTGATCAGGCAGGCGCCGCGTCTTCGAAGAATCCGGCCGCGTCTACAGAGAATCCGGCCGAGCCCGGCTAATTCGCAGGCACCATTAGGTCGCCGGTATCAACAGACTGCAGTACGCGCGGCGTGAAGGTCGGATTGTTCGCCGCCATGCGCAGGAACCGATCCAGCGGGACTACCTCCACGTCAGGTCCCAGCCTGTCCAGGATGTTCTTGACGCGTGCGATGTCAGAGCTTTCGCGAACGTGCATCGTAAGGAAGTACGGTCGCACGGGGTTCAACGCAATCAGCTCTTTCAGGTCGAGGACGGCATCGTCTTCCGGCCGCGTCGGCGTCAAGTAGTAGTCGTACGACAGTAGCGGCCTGCCGTCCTTCAGGTAGTTGGTGTGAGCAGGTCCGTAGCCGTTTATGAAGCCGATCGCGTCAGGGATTGCCTGGTAATAACCTTCGACGACGTCGCCCGTGAGGTCGATGTTGCCGAAGTAGCGGTTGCCCTGCGAGTAGTCCATCATCTCGAACACGCGCAGGTCGAGCTCGCCCATGAGGCGTTGCGCGTCGGCCATCAGCTCGACGAACTTGTCGTCAGGAATTGGCTTCGGGTACATGTATCCCGGCCCTGACAGCGCACCGATGAAGTAGTCGTTCTCGGTTGCCGTGTCAAAAAAGAACTGAAGCTGCGCGGGAAAAAGCCACGACCAGTTCATCGTAACCTCCCATGCGTACGGTATCTCGCCACGTCCCGGCTTGGTCCACGCGCCGATGCCGATGGCATCTGTCTGGATACAGGCGATGTATACCTTGTTCTCG
>JAUIJQ010000384.1 GCA_030431165.1 Rhodothermia bacterium
CAGGTCCGTGAATTCACCCGTTACGAGGTCCAACTCAAACGTGCCGTCTGTAAAGTTCGACTCATCCAGCGCGAGGCTGCCCTCACCGGACATGGTTCCCATCTGTCGGCCCTGAAACGCGACAAGCGATACATCCGACCGTGTTACGCTCGCGGTGAGTGGGCCAACCTTCAAGCCGCAACTCGGCACAAAGTCTGACAGCTCAAGATTGATACCGCCACTGCCGGGACTGAATGAGAAGCGGCCTGCGTCATCAGATCCGGCTTCGCAGGCAAACGGTTCGCCGTACTCGATGCGCCCGTCGCCGACAACCTCTGCATCCGGCTTGTACTTCTGGAAGGCATTGGGATTGAAGTCGATCCACGTGGATACGTTGACCTCGAGGTTTTCAAAGACCACGGCCGTCCCACTGCGTCCCAGCTCAAGGCGGCATTCCTGTACGTCCTGGAGCTGTGCTCCGCCGAACATGCCTTCGGGGTCTGCATATGCGCCGGCAACTTCGATCTCACTACCGCGAAGGCAGGCCGGTTGGCTTACGTCATCCGGAAAACGCAGTCCGCCTCTGAACTGAAAGTTCCACGGACCGGTGCCTATGCGGTCCCACTGGAACCACGCAAAGCGGAACGCGGGAAACGTCAGGTTGCGCCAGACAAACGTGAGCACCTCCATCGGAATGACATCACGCAGGTCGCCTTCCCCAAACCGGGTTTCAGGGAAGTCAATTCCCTCCTGATTGATCTGCACGCCGGGTATCACGGGTAACGTGTACCCGTCCAAGTACGGACTCGACAACTCGAGGTCAGCCAGTAGCGCTACAACCCACTCGCCGCCGCTGAATGAGAACTCGTCAACGCTGAGATCGGTGAGCGCGGCGCGGAAGAAACCAAGATTCAACTCCGGTTTCGGACTCATGCACGACGGAGACCAGCGATTCACGCTAAGACCATCAGCGCTGGTGATGCGCGCAACCGCTGACAATCCGCAGCGATCCGACGAGCGCTCTAGCAGGTTCTGGGTATCAAGCTGAATCTCGAGACGCGCGGCAAGCTCATACTCGGCCCCTTCTTCGCCAAAGGTCACCGCGCCGTCGATGCGCTCGATGTTGAGCATAAACTCATTGCGCTCGCCGGCAAGTGGAATCTCCAGGCCGGATGCACACGACACCGGTACGCGTATCGCCCCATCGTCGAACGTCACGTTGTCAACGCGACAGCCAGGAGCACCAAGCACCGATACCTCAACTGAGCCCGTCACCTGCCCCCCGGGAAGACGAACCGCCACGCGATCAACGTCCACTCGAACCAGATCGTCTTCAACGCTGAAAATGGGATCGCCCGTCGCCGCCATCTCACCAAACAGACCGGCCTGGGTATACCGAACCAGTCCCTCCGCATCTACCACTCGCCCATCGGGCAACGCGATACGGCCGTCAATCGAAAAGCCACCTCCAAACGCCCAGTTCAGCGCATCAACCTGTACGATGTCGGGCAAGCCAGACTCCTGAAGGAAGTCCAAGCCGCGCTGCGCCTGAACGCGGCCGCCCATCAGGACCGGGCGATCGAGATTTACGTTCTGGATTTCCAGTCCGTCGAGCATAACCGGAATTGCTTCAGCACCCGGCGCGCGGAGCTGAAGCGTGGCCGGCCCTTCGAGGATGTACGAGAAACGCGTGCGCCTCGACCGCACCTCGCCGAGATCTGTCAGGAACGCAAAGCCAGGCTCAATGACGATGTCGTTGAGATTGTCGATACGTTCAGCGCGTGCACGGTCGCCAAACGAAAACTCATAGATCTCCGAGTATCCGTCTTCAGTGATGGGCACACCCCCGGCCGGGTCACGCGCCCGAACCTGCCACGCGTACAACGTCCCGGTCTCCAACGGCAGGCGACGCGGATCGTATTGCAGCGTCGTTTGTCCCGTCAGCGTCGTCTGCACATACGCGCGGTTTCCCTCGATCGCGTCAACGGGCGTTTGTCCGTCGCGTACTTCCACGAGCAGGAAGTCGTACTCCACCGCGGCCGGATTCTCCACGCTCACGGGCGTCCACGAGAACACCGGATACGGCATGTTCACCGTTGCGCGATCTGAAGGCGTAAACAGCACGGGGGGCGGCACAAAGCGCACGCGAAACACAGCCCGGCCGGGAACGGCAAGTAGCGTGGAAGCCGTGTTGACAGGCTCAAGTGTTGCCGACAATACGTACAGCCCCTCCGGAAGCGATCCGGATTGCTCAACGCTTCCAACGGTGCCTGCGTCGATAATGTCGATGAGATCACCAACGGATTCACGGAACGTGATACCGGGCGACTCCGATAAGCGGGTAAACGAATAGACGCCCGGAGCGATATCAACGGGATCAGAAATGACTTCGCCCACCGGCTGTCCGTCACGCGTCAAATCAACGTGTAGCTGAAACGACGTCGGATTTGTCGACGGACTCGAATAGACAATGTTGAAGAAGAACCGACCGGCGTCATAGTCATCAACAACGTCCTGCAAAACGGGAGACGGCAGCACAGGCGGCACACCGGCAATCGTGACCTGGGTTGTACCAGTTTGGCTGAACGCCGCCCCGGGAAGGAATAACCAGCCGACCACTATCGCAGCGAGGACGATCCCGCGCCAGGCCAGACGAGGCGATATCTTCACGTGGCGCGCCATCAGAATCGGTGCGTGTAGGTCAGGGACGACTGCACTTCTTCGAAATCTCCAAAGTCCTGTGACGACCGGTTCGCGGTTGCACGCACCTGCAACCTGATTGCATCAGCCGCGGATACGGAGTAGGACGCCATAAGTCCGCCGGACCATTGCGTACTTGTTTGCTCAACGACCTCATCCTGAATCGGGACCGTCAGATCGGATCCCGACCAGCCACCGGTAACTGTTGCATTGAAGTCGGTTGAGAAGCTGTATCCGAGTGAGAGCGTCCCGGTGCGAATTGTCGCGTCGGATGAGGAGGCTTCACTGGAGACGAGATTGCCTGTTACCGTGATCGACAGCGATGAGGGCAGTCTGAGCGAGTAGGCAGCGACGAAGGCGTTGTTGGACGATTCAAATCCCGGCCTCGTCCCCGCAACCACGGCGTCGCTCTTGTCTTCGAACTGTTGACGAGAAAGGGACAGGGTCGCCGTGTGCGCGGTACCCGTCGTTGACTGATGGAACCAGGCCGGTGCGATCATCAACGTGGTGCCGGACTGTTTCTGCTGTAGCTCGGGCTGTGGCGTTGCCGCCACTGGGTCCGCCTCGTTGCGTAGCAGGTTTCCGGCCAGCGAGAGGCTGAGTGACTGCAGTACCTGAAACTGCAGTGAGGCATCGAGCTGATCTCTGAGCAGTGTCGTTGAGAGGTCGCCGGCCAGGTTGTTCTCTGATCGCGATACGCTTCCGCTCAGGTTCACGCGGCCCATCGCGAGGCTTGCGCGAGGCGCTACGCGGATCGTCTGCTCGTCGCTGCGAATCTGTTGCAGGCCCAGCGATTCGAAGCCCGGTTGGATTCGCGAGAACGTCGTTGTGAGTCCGACAGTAGGTGTGTTCACCGACGCCTCAACGTTGGTCGCAAAATCGAGACGCGTTCCCTGACGTGGCGTGATGACCGCATCCAGGATAGGCGGAAGGTCAACGGTTTCTTCCTCAGGCGCGGTGCGATCCACGGTAAACACCGATCCGGTGACCTCTCCAGCAAGTTCGACTACGCCGTTGAACAGCGACAAAGCCAGAACCGGCGTAAGTGAAACGTGCTCCTTCGGCTTGAGTGAGCCCGCTTCTTCGAGCGAGCCCGGAATGTCTTTGCCATACACCGCGATCAGGTGGAAGTGTGTCGCGTCAGGGCGGCCGACACCGAGTCGGGATCCAAACACGTATCGGGAGAACGAGGCGCCACGGAAGTCGCCGAGGCGCGACACGTCTACCGCACGCCGGCTGCGCCCACCGGCAAAGCCGAGGAACACCGGCCCAATTGACTGCTCGATGCTGCCGCCACGCGTCGTGACACCGCGCATACTGTACTGTGAAAAGCTTGGCGTCACGTCTCCGACGGCAACTTGACCCGATGACCACGCGGTCCGGAACGACAGACGGTTTATTGACTGTCGCACGCCTGATTGGTCGGTCGAGTACGACAGGTTCAGGCCAGACGACAACCCGGCAAGGTCAAACGAAACGCGACCAAACGCTTCGAGTGCCGTGGGAGCGCGGCGGTTGTCAATG
>JAUIJQ010000385.1 GCA_030431165.1 Rhodothermia bacterium
CCTCGGCGGTATCGAAAGTCACGCACCCCGCATTAACGTCGCGCGTGCACCGGGCTTGTGGCAGCACGTGAACGTTCTGTTCTCAGCACCGCGTTTTGATAACAGTGGCGGACAGATTACCACTGCCGAGTTTGTTCGGGTTGCCATCAACGGTGTTGTTGTACAGGAAGGGGTGACACCACCGGCAGTATCCCCGTCAGCAGTCGGCGCAGACGCAGTGGCTCGCGGCCCGCTCGTAGTGCGCGGTGATGCGGGTGGCGTTGCGTTCAGAAGAGTCAAGTATCGATTGCTCGACGCCGGGCCCGCCCGCGTAGAGCGCACGTCGTTTACGTATTACCGCGGTGACTTCGGCTGGGAAATGCCGGATACATCGAACCTCCAGGCCGTCGCCGAGGGACCAACCGACATCATAACATCGACGCTTGCTGATACAACAAATCGGTTTGCGTTGCGGTTCGAAGGGGACCTGCTCATCCCTTCAACGGGTCCGTATTTGCACGAGATAACATCGACCGGGCAGTTTACGCTTGTGATCGACGGCCGCGTTGTGGTGGACATCAGCTCGCCCGAGGTTGCTGCCGTCGGTGACGTGCCGCGACGGGTTGCCACGATAAACCTCACGGCGGGCCGGCACTCTTTTGTGTTGACGTATGCCCGCGGCCGGTGGCACAGCGCGCTCTCGGCGCTTGGTTGGTACGTCAGCGGTCCGGCTTCGATTCGCGCGCGACTCACCGCGCCCGATTCTGACCCCGAGGCTGTTTTTGCCGAGTACAAAATTGAGCCTCGCGATGGCCCGAGGTTGCAGCGCAACTTCGTCCGGTTTGGTGAAGGCAAGCGCACGCACGCGATCTCTGTCGGATACCCGGGCGGAAACCACTACGCGTACGACCTGGCAACCGGTGCACTACTCTATGTGTGGCGTGGTCGGTTCATCGATACGTCTACGATGTGGTTCAGTCGCGGACAGGATCAGAGCGCTGCCCCGCGTGGAAGTACGATGGGCTTCTCCGGAAAACCACTCCTCGGTCGGGTAATCCGCAGTCGCGGCTACAGCATTGACAAAGACGGCAACCCCGTCTATGAATACGACGTCGGAGATGAACTGAACGTCACCGACGCCATAAAGCCCGATGAGACCGGTCGGTACTTTGTGCGCACACTGACGCTGCGCGGCACGGCTGCCGAGGGTACGGCAATTGTACTCGCTGAAGGAGGCGATATTCGGGAAGTTTCTGACGGGGTATTCGTCGTGGCTGACGGCAAGTACTACATCGAAGTGCAACCGGGTGGCGCCATGGTTGACCGCTCCGGCGCACAGGCCCGGCTCGTGACAACGGTACCCGCCGGGTCCGCTCAAACGCAGGTGGCGTATGCACTCGTTTGGTAATCCGACCCGAGCAATTGCGGCGGTGCTCGCGGTGTTGGTGCTCGCATCGTGTGGCACGCGCGGCGAGCGTGGCCTTTCTGGAGACTCGTTTGGAGACTCGCTGGACCACTCGCCATCCGAAGAGGGCTACTACTATCAGCTCATCACCTTGCCGGTGCCCGACGGCGTTGAGCTCGAGGTCGGCGGATTGGACGTGCTGCCAGACGGGCGACCCGCAGTCGCCACGCGAAGGGGCGAGGTCTGGCTGGTTGACGGCGCGTACGATTCCGATCCCCAACCTGACTACCGCCTCTTTGCGCAGGGACTCCACGAACCCCTCGGGTTGTTGTGGAAAGACGGGTCTTTTTATTCCGCTCAGCGTGGCGAATTAACGCGCATGCAGGATGCCAACGGCGATGACCGCGCGGACGTGTACGAAACCGTGTACGCATGGCCGTTGACGGGCAACTATCACGAGTATTCGTTTGGTCCGCTGGCGCTCAAGAACGGAAACCTCTTTGTGTCGCTGAACCTGGGCTGGTTTGGGCGGGGTGGCAGCGAGGCGAAGTGGCGTGGCTGGGCGCTTGAGATAACGCCCGAAGGTGAAGCGACTCCACTTGCCGCCGGATTCCGATCTCCGGCAGGCATCGGCATCACGAGCAGCGGCGACGTGTTTTATGGCGAGAACCAAGGTGACTGGATCGGGTCGGGCTGGATCAGTCATATCGAGAAAGGTGACTTCCTGGGCCACCCGGCGAGTCTACGCTGGTCGGACGAACCCGAGTCACCGTTGCGCCTTGCAGAGTCTGACGTTCCTGACACGGGTGATCCGATGTTTCGCGCACGTGAGACAGTGCCGGAACTGAAGCTGCCGGCGGTCTGGTTTCCGCATACCGTCATGGGGATTTCAACGTCGGCGATCATTGAGGATGCGACAGGCGGTGACTTCGGTCCTTTTGCCGGGCAACTCCTCGTCGGGGATCAGGGGCACAGCAAGCTGATGCGTGTTTTCCTCGAGCGAATCAACGGCGCGTATCAGGGGGCGGTATTCCCATTCTATGAAGGCTTCTCATCCGGCATCTTGCGGACGGCCTGGGGCGCTGACAACTCACTCTTTGTCGGGCAGACAAGTCGTGGATGGGCGGCGACGGGCAAAGAGCCGTTTGCTCTCGAACGCCTCGTCTGGACAGGGAAAACGCCCTTCGAGATGAAGGCGATCAGGTCGGCCGTGGATGGCTTTGAAGTCGAGTTCACAATGCCGGTTGACCCCGCCTCGCTGCTCGGTGACTCAACGTTCGTTGTGACGAGTTTTACGTACAAGTATCACAGCACGTACGGTAGTCCGGCCATCAACGTCCAGCCACTGAAGGTGACCGTGAACGGGTTGTCGGATGACGACACAACCGTAAAGCTCGCCGTTGAGGGCCTTCGCGCCGGATACATACACGAGTTCCGGTTGGGCGATGTGCGATCGGTCGAGGGTGTGCCTCTGCTTCATGACCAGGCGTTCTACACGCTCAACAGCATACGCGATGGAGCGAGTGTGGTAGGAAGTGGTCCTGGATCATCTGCGTCGTCGCCCGAGCAAGCGGCGGCAGGCGACGGCAATGCGGGTGAACGCGCCGCCCGGCGGCCGGTGGAAATGCCGCCGTCGTGGGGCGGTGAGGTTGATCACCGCGTGGAGATCCGGACAGAACCGGGCCTGCGATTCGACGTGTCTGCGTTTGATGTGCGCCCGGGTAGCCGGGTTGCCCTGACATTTGTCAACGACGACGACATGTCGCACAACCTCGTTGTGACGGCTGTCGGGGCCGCTGACGAAGTTGTTGCCGCCGCGATCGACCTCGGCATTCGCGGTCAGGGCCTCGGATATGTGCCTGAGGGCGGCGGTGCGGCTGAATCCGTGTTGTATCACACGGCACTGCTCGAGCCCGAGGCGTCGGAGACGCTCTATTTTGAGGCGCCGTCAGTTGCGGGGCAGTATCCGTTTGTTTGCACGTTCCCGGGACACGGGGTAACGATGCGGGGCGTGATGACGGTCAGGTAGGTTGGGTCGTTACGGCGACTGACGTCGCCTGATCGTTTGGATCGTTATGGCGACTGACGTCGCCTGAACGCTGGGTCAAGCGTCAGCGGAAAAGACTTCGCGTTGCGGCCCAGCTATGAGCGGGCATAGCCCGCGTAACTTCCCCCCGCCTGCATAAACCATCAGCGCCGAAGGCGCGGAACGATTCTTAACGATTGAGGCGGCGGAGCCGCCGATAACGATCAGCGCCTACGGTGCGCAACGATCCTGAGCACCGAACCACCAGCCTCCGTTCGTCGTTGTACGCCCATGCCAGACAAAACACATTTTAGCGAAGACGACGTAGCGGCCATCTTCCAGGATGCCATCCGCGCGCAGGACGCGGCGAGAAATCGCGTGGGCCGTCACGACGGACTCACGCTCGACGAGCTCAAAGACATCGGAGCTGAACTTGGCATCACGCCGGAGTTCATCGAGCGAGCAGCGGCGGCGAGAAAAGCGACGATCAGCGCATCGCCCGACCAGAAGATGCTCGGGATCCCCGTGTCGGTCGAGCGTATTCTGCCTTTGCCTCGCAACCTCTCGGACAACGAGTGGGGGCTTCTTGTCGCAGACCTTCGCGATACGTTCAAGGCGCGCGGGACCGTGTCAACCGAAGGGTCGCTTCGTCAGTGGGCCAACGGCAACCTTACCGCCAGTATCGAGCCAACGCGATCCGGAGGATATCAGCTGCGCCTGCGGACAATGAAAGGCAACGCGGCCACGGGCCTCTCGCTGTCTGCAATGTTTGCCGTGTTCGGGTTGCTGAT
>JAUIJQ010000386.1 GCA_030431165.1 Rhodothermia bacterium
GCATGGCTGAAGACCTGGCGGATTACCTCGAGTCGTTCGGCGTGCGCGTGCGGTACCTGCACTCTGACATCGACGCGCTTGACCGAGTCGAAATCCTTCGCGATCTGCGACTGGGGACGTTCGACGTGCTGATCGGCGTCAACCTGTTGCGTGAGGGGTTGGACCTCCCCGAGGTTTCTCGCGTGGCCATTCTGGACGCGGACAAAGAAGGATTCCTTCGCAGTGACCGGTCGCTGATTCAGACGGCGGGTCGCGCGGCGCGCAACGCGAATGGCCGCATTATCCTGTATGCCGACCGGGTGACGGGTTCGATGCAGCGTATGCTCGATGAGACCAACCGCCGCCGTGAGATTCAGCTTGCGTACAATGAGGAGCACGGGATCATCCCGAGAACGGTCAAGAAATCTCGCGAGGAGATCATGCGTGGCACCATCATCGCGGAAGAAAAGAGCGACTACGCTGCCGGACCGTCGTCGACGCGATTCCCGATTGCGGATTCAGGCCAGGTGGTTCGTGACCCGGTGGCCCGGTTCCTCAGTCCCGATCAGAAGCGCGATCTGATTGAGAATTTGCAAAAAGAGATGCTGGAGGCGTCCGAATCGCTCGATTTTGAGCGTGCCGCCGAGCTTCGGGACTCAATCCGGCAACTTGAAGCCGAGATCGGCAGTTAGAGAGGCGCCAGAGAAGTTGATCAGGGGTGCCAGACGCCGTATTTTGGGAGTTTGGCGCATGAATCCGCGTACCACCAAACGGTGGGCAGATACCAGACCGATGAAGAAGGGAATACATCCAGAATACAATCTCGTAAACGTCACGCTCGCTGACGGTACGCAGACGCAGATCCGCTCAACGTTGGGCAATGACGAATACCGGTCTGACGTCGATCGCACGAACCATCCGTTTTACACGGGCAAGCGGCAGTACGTCGATACGGCTGGGCGCGTTGAGAAATTCAATCGCCGCTACGCGAAGAAGGGCAAAGCCGCAGACGACGCCAAGTAGTCGCCGCGCACAAACGTTTTTGCACGGGGGCGGTCTGCATGCAGGTCGCCCCTTTGTTGTTTACCGCTACCGTACTCTTCCCTCCTGTTCATCGCTGCTGTTAGTTACCGCCCTCGTCTGACAACTGCCCTCGTCTGACAACTGCCCTCGTCTGACAACTGCCCTCGTCTGACCGACTGCCACCTGCCCATGAACGTCGTCGAACTCATCATCCAGAAGCGAGACGGACACGCGGTTGAGCCCGCGGCGATTCGCGCACTCGTCGATGCCTTCACGCGAGGCGACGTACCCGAGTACCAGGTCAGCGCGTTCCTGATGGCCGCTTTTCTTCGCGGCCTTTCGGACCGCGAGTCTACCGCGCTGACCGAAGCGATGCTACACTCAGGCGAGGTCCTTGATCTGTCTTCGGTGCCGGGACTCAAAGTCGACAAGCACTCAACGGGTGGCGTTGGCGACAAGATCTCCATCGCCCTCGCGCCCCTGGTTGCTGCGGCGGGCGTACCGGTACCCATGATCTCAGGCCGCGGCCTTGGCCACACAGGGGGAACGCTCGACAAACTTGAAGCCATTCCCGGCTTCCGCACAGACCTCAACGTTGATCAGTACAGACGCCAACTGGGAGATATCGGCGTTGTAATGATCGGCCAGACATCCGAAATCGCTCCGGCGGACAAGAAGCTGTACGCCCTTCGCGACGTAACGGGCACCGTCGAGTTTATTCCATTTATCGCCTCTTCAATCATGTCGAAGAAGCTGGCGGAAGGGATAGACGCGTTGGTACTTGATGTAAAATGGGGCCGCGGCGCATTTATGAAGACCGAGGCGGATGCCCGACGATTGGCGGAAACGCTGGCGGCAATTGGTACCGAGTACGGCAAGCCCACGGTTGCCTGGCTCACGGACATGAACGCTCCGCTTGGGTACGAAGTTGGAAACTGGTTGGAGACGAAGGAGGCCATTGCTGTACTTCGAGGTGAGCAGGTCCCGGAGGTCACCGAGCTCGTAGAGACGCTCGCCGGCGAAATGATCTGGTTGGGCGGCAAAGCAGCGACACCGGAGGCGGGAACTGCTGAGGCGGCAGCCCTTCTCCGATCTGGTGCTGCATTCGAGAAGTTTGTGGAGCTGGTGCGTGCCCAGGGCGGCGATGTGAGCGTCGTGGAGAACCCCGCGCTGCGCGAGTCGCGGCCCGTCTGCACGGTCGAGGCGCCAGAGGGGCTGCGGGGCACGATCACTTCGATTGATCCGTACGCATTGGGCCGGATCGCCATAGAGCTGGGCGCCGGCAGGAAGACGGCCGACGAGGCCGTGGACCCCCTTGCCGGGCTGACAATCCTGAAGAAACCCGGCGACTTCGTGCAACCGGGCGAGCCGATTATGCGTCTACACACCCTTCATAGCGACCGGACCGGGTCACTCTCGGAGCGTGCCGCGGCGGCGTTCTCGACTGCTGGCGGCACTGCGAGGGGCGATCTGCTCGTTGACCGGTACTGGCAAGGCACGTGGCGCGGAGCCAGGTAGAAGCGGTTTCCAAGCCCAGTGGGGATCATCCGGGCCTGATCGGGCCTCGATAAACGGTTGCGCATGGGACCGTTCGTATATTAACCTGTTATTCAATACGCAAACAGCGGCGACACTAAAAGCGGAGTCTCGAACATGTCAGTCTGGTCACGCTTCACACGATGGATCAAGTCAGTCTTCGGGGGTGCCATCTCGGCCGTCGAGGACCCGCGGTTGATTCTTGAACAGAACATCCGCGAACTCAATGACCAGGTTCCGAAGATGAACGAGAACATCGCGACGGTGAAGGCCAACGTGATGTTGCTTCAGAAAGAAGCCCGCAAGTACGAAAACGAAGTCAAGGATATTACCGCGAAGGTCAAGGCGGGTATCCAGGCTGGACGCGACGACATCGCGGAACGGTTCGCGCTGCAGCTCGAAGAAAAGCGCGATGCGCTCGCGCGAACCAAGGAACAGCTGCAGTACGCGAGCGCCGCGTATGACAAGGCCATCCAGATCAAGAAGGCCTTCATGCGCGAAAAGGAGCGCAAGATCGGAGAAGCCAAAGAAGCGCTCCGGGCACACGAGCGGGCCAAGTGGCAGGCCAAGGTCGCGGATACACTCGAGCAGTTTGAGGTCGCGGGCGTTGACCAGACGCATGACGAAATGATCACGCGGATCAACGAGGAGACCGCCAAGAACGAAGCCCGCATGGAGCTCGCGCTGGACTCGATCGACACCGAAACGATGGACATCGAAGCGGATGCCCAGTCGATTCGCGCACGCGAGCTCGTCAAGCAGTTCAAGCTTGAGATGGGCGTCGATTCCGGTGAGTCGGCCGGCCCCGAGGTCGAACTGCCTGAAGGCGAACTCGAGCAGGGTGAGAAAACCGTTGGCCGCCAGCGGACTCAAACGGACTGATTGAAGCACACGGGCGGATCGCATGACGCGCGAAGAGTTCGAGCGGATCAAAGAGGCCGAGAAGGAACACCTCCGGGCCATCAGGAAGCTGAAGCAGACCGTCAAATCGCTGGAGCGACAGAAGTCTGTTAATGACGCACTGACGGATTTGGCTTCGACTACCGGCGACCTGCTGGACGAGCACACCGCGCTCGTCGAAAAGCTCTCCGAGCAGACAGCGCTTCAGGAAGCCCGCTTCGAGGTTGCCATGGAGTCGGTCGAGGGCGAACAGTCTGCGGCGGCGCAGGCGCTTAAGGATGAGGAGGAGCTGGCGAAAATTGAAGCAGCTCGTCGTCAGTCCCGCGCGCAGGAACTGGTGCGAAAGGCAAAGCTCCAGATGGGCGCTGTTGGTGCTGATGACGTAGATGGGGCAGGGCGGGATGCACGGTCAACGGATGGCGGTGCTGAACGCACGATCGGTCGTAGTGCAGGGGACAGTGCAGGGAACAGTGATGTGGGCCAGCGGGCCGTTGCCGGGAAGACCCCAGGCCCGGCAGGTGCTTCCGGGGCGTCCAAGGCAGATGATCCGGCTCCCGAAAAAACAATCGGACGAAAGCGCCGCCAATAGCGCTGCCAAGAACGTCGAAGCGCCGACCGATAACCGAGCCAGTACCGAATGAGCGAAGCGAACATCAACTACACCAAAGAGGCCTTCCTGCACCCGTGGAACCTCGCGTTCCTGATCGGGGCCATGGTTCTCTCGTTCGCGGTGAGCATGTTCGGCACGGGTCTGTCCTGG
>JAUIJQ010000387.1 GCA_030431165.1 Rhodothermia bacterium
CGGTCGCGGTATTACATCGCCCACGAATTGTTTTCCTGGATGAGCCCACCGGCGGCGTTGATCCGGTAACGCGCAGGCAGTTCTGGGAAATGATTGGTGAAGCGGCGTCTGCGGGTACCACGGTGTTTGTGACAACGCACTACATGGACGAAGCCGAGTATTGTGACCGCGTGTCGATAATGGTCGACGGAAGGATCGACGCAATCGGAACGCCGCGGGCGCTGAAACGCGATTTCGACGCCGCGTCAATCGACGACGTATTTGTGCAACTGGCGCGCGGCGCGGCGCGGGCAGACGCTTAGCGTGGGAGAATGAGCCGATGAAGAGCTTCCGGGGATTTGTCGCTAAGGAGTTTCTGCACATCGTGCGCGACAGGCGAACGCTGGTCATCCTTATCGGAATGCCGATCGCCCAGCTTGTGTTGTTCGGCTTTGCGATCCGCAACGAGGTGAACGATGTACGGTTGGGAATTGTGGATCTCTCGCGGGATCAGGTTACCCAGGAGATTGTGTCCAGAATCCTTGCGTCGCCCTATTTCGTGGGCGTCGAGAGTCTGTCAAGTGAGCAACACATCGAGGCGGCTTTCAAGAGCGGACGGATAAAAGAAGCGGTTGTCTTTGAGCCTGATTTTGCATCTCGAATGGCGAGAGACGGCGTATCGAAGATCCGTGTTGTTGCTGATGCGACAGATCCGAACGTTGCAAACACGGTTGTCTCCTACACGTCCGCGATTGTGCAGCGGTACCAGCTCGATCAGTTGGCGCAGTCGGCGGTTGGCGCCGGTATTCGGAGTTCAGCCGCACAATCCGCAATCCAGGTTGATGTCAGGATGCGGTACAATCCGGAACTGAAGAGTGTGTATCTGTTTGTGCCGGGTCTGATCGCATTGGTGCTAATGCTCGTCTGTGCGCTCATGACATCCGTAACCATTACGCGGGAGAAGGAGATCGGGACGATGGAAGTCCTGCTGGTCTCGCCGCTGCGGCCCTATCAGATCATCGTCGGCAAGGTGCTTCCGTACCTGGCCTTGTCGATGGTAATTGTCCTTGTGATTCTGGGTCTTGCGCGTACAGTCTTCGCTGTTCCGATCCGGGGCAGCATAACGCTGCTTCTACTCGAGTGCGCTCTGTTCACTGCGTGCGCACTCGGCCTGGGCATCATGATTTCAACGCGTGCGGCCACGCAACAGACGGCGACGATGGTGTCGCTCGCAGGTCTGCTTCTGCCAACCGTCATCCTGTCTGGATTCATTTTTCCGGTGGCGAGCATGCCGACGCCGCTCCAATTCGTGAGCCATATCATTCCCGCCAAGTGGTTTCTGATCATCATCAGGCGCATCATGATCAAAGGGGTTGGCATTGAGTACTTCTGGAAAGAGACGCTGATTCTTGCCGGCATGACGACGCTCCTCCTTGTTGTAAGTGTGCGCAACTTCAAAGATCGATTGGAGGGTTGACCATGCGCACGATAGCGATTCTACTTCGCAAGGAGTTCCTCCAGATATTTCGCAATCGTGCGATGTTGCCGATCATCTTCGCGATGCCGGTTATTCAGCTTCTGGTCCTGTCGTACGCGGCGACCTTCGACGTCAAGAACACAAACTTCGCGTTGGTTGATGACGACGGCAGTCAGGCATCGGCACAGCTCGTCGAGCAGCTTCAGGCGGGCGGCTACTTCACGCTTGTTGACCGGTATCCGTCTGCGCAACTGGCTGACCAGGCCATGTCTCGTGGTGATGTTGGGCTGATCCTGCGGATTCCCGGAGGCTTTGAGGAGTCGCTTGGGAGACCCGATGCGGCCTCGCTACAACTTGTCGTCGATGCGCAGGACGGTGCGACCGCCGGTGTGGTCCAGGCCTATGCGACGCAGATTATCGCTGGGTTTGGTCGTGGCTCGGCGCGACCGGCGTCGCCGTCGACTACCAGCACCGAGCTCACCGGCCGCCGTCGCGGCCTCATCGGTGAAATCCAGGTGTCACCCGCTTTGTGGTATAACCCGGAGTTGAACTATACCACGTATATGGTGCCGGGTATCCTGGTACTGCTTGTGACGATGATCGGGACGTTTCTGTCGGCGATGAACGTCGTGCGCGAGAAGGAGATCGGGACCATCGAGCAGCTCAATGTTACGCCGATCCGAAAGTTTCATTTTGTGGTTGGCAAGCTGTTGCCGTTCCTGGTCATCGCCCTCGTGGAGCTGGCCATAGGGCTCGTTGTCGCGCGTGTTGTCTTTGCGGTCCCCATGCTGGGTAGCATCCCGCTTGTCTTTCTGATGGCAGGCGTCTATCTGCTCGTGATGCTAGGTATCGGACTCTTCATTTCGACAACGGCTGACACCCAGCAGCAAGCCATGTTTCTTGCGTGGTTTGTCATGGTCATCTTCATCCTGATGAGCGGTCTGTTTACGCCCATTGAGAGTATGCCGCTCTGGGCACAGCGCCTGACCCTGGTCAACCCGGTTGCACACTTTATCGAAATCATGCGACGTGTGTTGCTTAAGGGTGCCGGGTTTTCTGCAGTCAGTAATCAGTTCTGGATTCTGAGCGTGTACGCAGTTGCCATTCTGTCCATGGCAATCAGCAGGTACTCGAAGACGGCTCGCTAGTGCCAACACAGGTGCATCGCGCCGTGTGGCCGTACAGCAGAGCGGCACCGCCGGCAATGCTGAGACTCGTTTCCATCACGTGCCCGAGGTCATGAGCGAGCGTGGCAAGCGCAAAGGCGACGAGTCCGGCCAGCAGCGCCCGGGCAGCCCGCCAGTTACCGGATCGCGATGCCTTTAGAACCGATCGCAGCGCTACGGGCACGGTTGCCGCAAGCACGAGCAGGTGTATTGCTGCTTCGGCGGATTCGGAGAGCGGCGCCACGCCGACGAACGGCATAACGATCGCGAGCACCGGGACGGCCATGCAGTGCAGCATGCACAAAACGGAAAGTGTCACGCCGATTGCATCCGTGCGCGAGCTGACAAGCCGTGTGGGTCGATGCGCCCCCGAAGGAATGGGTGCGCTTGTCTGCGGAGTGATTGCCTGGATCATCGTTCGATTCGATTTGGGCCAAACGCCGAAACTGGAAACGGGAAAAACCGAAAGCGGAAAAAACGGAAAGCGGGAAAAACGGAAACGCGACCGCGGAGCCTCGCCCCGCGGCCGCATCCCTGTCGTTACTTCTTGGCTTCGAGGATGAGGTTGAATGGTGTTTCAGCCACGCGTTCGAAGCGGGAAAATCCGCCCGGAAGGACGACCTCGGACAGGCGTGCCTCGCCGGCCTGGGCGCCCAGTGCGAGACCGACTTCTTGGTCAAGCGAGCACGGTGTGCAGATCATCGTTGATGCGCCGTAGTAGGCACGACCAACCGGATTGAGATTGCCGGTCACGTCGTCGTTGGCGAACGGCTCGACGATCATCCACGAACCGCCCGAGGCAAGGCGCGTCCAGACGTGCTTTGCGCATCCGGAAGGGTCGCCCATGTCGTGCAGGCAGTCGAAAGAAGTGACGAGGTCGTACGGTCCGCCACCGAACTCGGTCGAACTGGCAACTTCAAATCGCACGCGGTTTGACAGGCCCTCGGCGGCTGCGAGTGCGTTGGCACGAGCGATCGACTCGGGGTGTACGTCGTAGCCGACGAAGGATGCTTTCGGGAAAGCACGAGCCATGATCAGGGTTGAGGCGCCATGGCCGCATCCGATGTCAGCAACGCGACCGCCGTCCTGAAGGCGCTCATTGATGCCCTCAAGTGCGGGGATCCAGTCCTGAACCAGATGATTCTCGTACGTCGGCTTGAAGAACCGCTCGACGCCGTGGAAGAGGCTGTGGTCGTGCTCGCCCCATCCTACACCGGCTCCGGTCTTGAACGCCTCCTGGATCTTCGGGAGAACCTTCAGGCTTGCAACCGCGGTCTGAAATCCGCCGGCGAGGAAGGCAGGTGACTTGTCGTTCGCCAACACCATCTGCTGCTCCGGCGTCATGTAGTACGCGTCCGCTGAAGCGTCGTACGACACGTAGCCACCAGCAGCCTGTGCCCGTGCCCACTCACGCACGTAGCGTTCGGACGTCTCGGTGCGCTCGGCAAGCTCAGATGAGGTCATTGCGCCGTAGTTCGCCAGCGCTTTGTACAGCCCGAGTTCGTCGCCGATGATTACGAGTCCGGCGTGAAATGTCGCA
>JAUIJQ010000388.1 GCA_030431165.1 Rhodothermia bacterium
TCCCGTACGTGTTGTCAGCGGCCGGCACGCTTAGCGATCTGACCTATCGGTATCGGTGGGGCGGAAAACGGAATTCGCGGCTTCACTTTGTTGCGAAGCGAGCATACTTCCGGTTTGTGGACCGAGCCATGATCAAGGGCGCTGAAGCTGTCCACGCAACGTCGCGCAACGAAGCAGAGATTGCGCTCCGCGCAGGGGCACAGTCGGTGTTTACGTTGCCGTTCGGAATGATGAGCGAGAAGCTACCGAATCCGAACTGGCACCGCACCAGATTGCGCCGACCGGTGACGTTTACGTATCTCGGCCGGCTCTCCACCATCCACAAGGGCCTTGACCTCATCGTAGAAGCATTTGGGAAAGTTGTCGCCGCCGGTTACCGGGACGCTTTCCGCCTCGTGCTCGCCGGTCCGACAGAGGGCGACTCGCTCGATCAGTTGCGATCGCGCGCGCAGGAACTGGGGATCACAAATATTCAGTTTCCCGGCGCTACGTACGGGGAGGAAAAGCGTCTACTCTGGGCAGAGTCTGACGTGTTCCTTCACATGTGCCGTTTTACGGGCTTTGCGCTCGCCATGCGCGAAGCGCTGTGTGCGGGCTTGCCGGTGATCGCCTCCCGGGAGAGCGATTACGGAGACTGGGTTGACGAGTACAACCTCGGTCGCGTATCCGCGCTTGACCCCGATGCACTGACCGCCGCGATCCTCGGCATGCTCCGGATCGACGACACCGACTATGCCTCGATTTCGCGAAACGTAGTCTCCTACGTCCACGAGACACGTTGGCCGCGCATCGGCGAGCGTTTTGCGAGTGAATACGATCGGCTGCTTGGATCGGCGGGTGCACCGCGCGATTCAAAGGCCCCCGTTATTCGCGAACCCCTGCTGTCGAATCCAGTGTAGCCCGGGCGGCGTCGAGTTGCTCCTCAGCGTTGATGTTGAGGTAGGAGCCGCGAAGGTCGTATCCGAAAACACGTCTCCCCGCATTGATCATCTGTTGGATCACGGCCACAAAATCGGGCTCGCCGCGAACGGGGTGGGGTTCGGTCTGTGAGACAAAATCGAAGAACTCGCGGCTGAAGAACCACGTGCCGGTTCCCTGCATGTCGTTCCAGATGACCTCAGGCTTTTCGACCAGACGTTCGATCAGGCCGTGCTCGTCCGTCGCAATGGCGTAATTCCGGCGGATTCGCTCTTCGTCGCTGGTGCGCACAAAGCCGCAGGCGCCATCAGCGCTGTTTGTTCTGATGAAGTCGACCAGGCCTTCGTGTGAGCAGTCGGTATACAACTCGTCGCACAGTAGAATCAGCATCTTGTCAGACACGTGCGGTTCGGCGAGCGAGACGGCACGTGTTAACCCATTGGCCTGTTCCTGAACGACATACGTGATCGGAATGCCCCGAAAGGAATGCCCAAAGTGATTGCGGATGGCATTTCCATCCGGGTTGACGATCAAAACGATGCCGTCCAGCGGGACGGTGGACCCTACCTCAAGCACGTATTCGAGGATCGGGCGACCGGCAAGCTGAACCATTCCCTTCGGAATTTCGGCCGTAAACGGCATCAGACGCGTGCCGCGCCCAGCGGCGGGGACGACGAGAACGAGGTTGTCCAACGATTACCAACTGTTGGTTAAAAGAACGACGCAGCACCAAAACGACGGTGTCCTGCTGATCGTATCGGATTCTGTACGATCAGCGTAAACGCGCCCCCTGAATCTACGCCCAAAACGACGCTGCTCTGCTTGAATGCGCCACATCGTGTACCTTGCGTCGGCGGGTAGTTCCCGACCGCCATACGACCATCCAAAGTCATACCAAGCCATGAAAACGAGAATACTTGCGATCGTTCCCGTGTTCGCACTCATCCTTTCAGGTTGTTATCACACTATGATCACCACGGGCAAGGCACCGTCTGACAAGGTGATCGACAAGCCCTGGGCAATGAGCTTCGTTGCCGGACTCGTGCCGCCCGAAGAACTTGATGTGGCTGAAGACTGCCCCAACGGAGTGGCCATCGTCGAGACGGAACTCAGCTTTATGAACCTCCTTGTCTCGGCGATCACGTTCAACATCGTATCGCCCATGCACCTTACTGTTACGTGCGCGGCTGGTGGCATGGCTGCGGACGAAGACGTGCGGCACCTCGATCTGGCTACCGGCTCTGACTCCCGCGAGATCCAGGCGGTGTTTCAGGCCGCGGCCGAGATTTCAAAGTCGACCGGAGAACGCGTCCAGGTTCGCTTCGTCGAGTAGTCGCATGTTGTTTTAGTCGTGTTCACCCATGGCAGGTCCGTCTGAGTCCCGCAACAAGTGGGCGCTCCTGGTCGGTATCAATGCGTACCCGAAGCTGCCGGTTTTCCGGCAGCTTCACGGGTGCGTCAACGACGTCGTCGCGATGGCGGGCGTTCTGGAGAGCAACTTCGGATTCCCGGCATCCGGCATTACGCTTCTCACCGACGATACCGAGAAGCTCCCCACGCGAGACGGCATCCTCAGCGCGATGGACGAACTCGTCGAGCGGGTTCAGACCGACGACATCGTCGTCTTTCACTACGCGGGACATGGATCGCGCATCAAAGATCGTGAAGGTGACGAACCGGACGGATGGGACGAGACGATCGTGCCCCGCGATGGCGGACGACCGCCCGAGCCCAACCGCGACATAACCGACGACGAGATCTACGCGTGGATTCAGCGTCTGACGAAGAAGACACCCTACGTCACGCTGATCTTTGACTGCTGCCACTCAGGCAACATAACGCGCAGCCTGGACGGCGGCGGGGAGGGAACGCGCGCCCTTGAGCCTGACCCACGTGGCGCGGATGAGCTTCCGCCGTCGCCGATGGGCATCGTCTCGACGAGGAGTGCCGCTGCGCCCGAGGGGGCAAGCGGATGGCTTCCAATAGGACAGCGCTATGTGCTTATCTCCGGATGTCGCCATGACGAATTGTCTTCGGAATACACGGAACCCGAAGGCGGCGTTCGTCACGGCGCACTGACGTATTTCCTGTCGCGTGAACTGACCTCAGCGCGGAGCGGCACGTCGTATCGCGACGTGTTTGAACGCGCAGCGCCGGCGGTCACGGCCAACTCGGCGCAGCAGCATCCGCAGATAGAGGGAGCCCGTGACCGACTGCTGTTCGACACGGTAGATATCGAGCCGTCATCGTTTGTGCCGGTTGTGTCGCGGAAGGACAACGTCGTCCAGCTTGCTGCCGGCTCCATACATGGAATGTCGGTTGGCGCTGATCTACTGGTGTACCCGTCGGGAACGTCGCGGCCCGAAGACGGGGTAGAGGTCGGACGTATCTCGATAACCGCGGTGCGCGCGGTTACTTGCGACGCCGAAATTGTTGCGGAGGCGCAGCCCGAGTCGGTTGTGGCGGGCTGTCGTGCCTTTGAGGTAGAGCGGCCCGCTGACAGCAGACGCTTACGCCTGTATCTGTCGGCACCTCAGGAGTATGCATCCGAAATAGACATTCTTGCGCAGCGTGTAGACGCCGAGCCGCTGTTGGAGCGTGTTGACTCAGCAGCCGACGCCGACTTCCGTACGTACATCGTACCTCCCCGCGCCGTAGCGACGGCTGACGACCCGGTGCCCCAACTCAACGACGATGGTGCCGCGGTTGGTGAGCCGGTTTGGGCCGCCGTCGCGCCAAACGGCCGGCTGGCAATGCCGACGCACGCCGTTGCGCGATCACAGTCGATCGGCACGCTGGTTGACAATTTCAACAAGCTGGCTCGGTACCGGCGTGTACTCGACCTGCGCAACCCCGATCGGAACAGCGCGCTGGCAGGAAAGATCGGCGTCACACTATTGCGAAGGGACTCCGCGGATGCGTGGGTCATCGCGGAAGCAGATGATGTCAGTGGCGAAGTGGTCTTTGAGGATGAGGACCTGTTTGCCCTGAAGATTGAGAACAACAGCGAGAAGCCCGTCTACATCAACGTGCTTGACCTCGGTGTCACCGGATCTATCGGCCCGATATACGAAGGCGGCGCCAAGCCCATCGAACCGGGCAACTTCCTGGAGATCGGTGTCAGAGACGGGGACGAGCGGGACGTGTACATGCCGGAGACGTATCCGGAGGATGAAGGTACCGAGACGTTTCTCGTTGTTGCTTCGAGCAGCGAAGCTGACCTCGCGCCGC
>JAUIJQ010000389.1 GCA_030431165.1 Rhodothermia bacterium
ACGCCGTTGGAGGGTCTCCCAGTCTTCAACGATCCGTTGCTCCAGCGCGAACTCCTGTTCGACGCGTTTCGCCGAATCCGGGTCGTTCCAGAAATCGGGTGCGACGCGGAGCTTGCTGAGCTCGTCCAGTTTCTGTCTTCTGGTGGCGACGTCAAAGATAACCTCCGAGCGCGCGTATGCGCTCTACGAGGGTTCGAATGTCATCCATGCTTTACAAGCTGGTGGTGAGTTCATTTGGGTCGCAGCGCGGCTATAGACGAGCCGACCGCTCCACTCGCAAATCCGAGAACGAGTCCGAGAATAATCGTTGCTACTGGAAACAGCCAGTCCGGTATCCCAACGAATGCACCCATTGTGCTGGCCAGGTTGCCCACTTCGGTGGCGGCCACGCTGTAATTCCAGATCAAAGCGGCCAGCCACGCCAGTGCGACTGCGGCGCCGCCCGACATCCAACCACGACGTATCACCCAGAAACCGACGACGATTCCGCCGACTCCGGATACGTACCACGGGCCAATCGCGAGACCGGCCAACGAAATTGCAGATCCGACTAGAATCTTCAAGACGTCTGAAGCGACTTGTTCGAATCAACACCGTCGAGGGTTCGCTTGCTGACGAACCGCGTGATTCGACGAACCGCCTCTTCAATATTCTCCATCGAATTTGCGTACGCGCAACGGACAAACCCCGCACCGGAGGGGCCGAACGCATCCCCGGGTACAACCGCGATCTGCTCTTCTTCAAGCAGTTGCTGCGCAAATTCTTCAGACGTCAGACCGGTGCTTCGGATGTCCGGGAAGCAATAAAAGGCACCCTCTGGCTCAAACGTTGGCAGGCCCGCCGCACGCAGCCCGTCGACGATTGTGCGTCGACGCTTGTCGTAGGCCAATCGCATGGTCTCTACATCATCCTGGCAGGAGCGGAGCCCGGCGATCGCACCGTACTGTGCAGCCGTAGGAGCGCTCATGATGATGTACTGATGCAGCTTGTAGATCGCCTCGTGGACAGCTTTGTCTGGCGTACAGACGTATCCGACGCGCCAGCCCGTCATGGCGTAGTCCTTGGAGAACCCACCAAGCAGAACGGTGCGGTCCCTGAGTTTTGGAATCGACGGAAGGCACGTGTGACCAGCCTCGTGTGCTGATCCGTATACAAGTCTGTCGTAGATCTCGTCTGAGAGAACGATCAGGTCGTGTCTTTCAACAACGTCTGCAATCTCTTCCAGTGTTTCGCGACGCAGAACGGCACCCGTCGGATTGCTCGGATATGCAAGGAAGAGCATCTTCGTGCGCGGTGTGATGCGTGCTTCGATGTCGGCAGCCGTGACTTGGAAGTCGTTCTCGAAGTATGTCGGAACGTAGGACACATCCGCCCCGGCAAACACGGCGGCGGGCCCATACGAGACAAAGCATGGCTCGGGGATCAGCACCTCGTCGCCGGGTTCGAGCAGCGCAAGCATCGCAAGCTGAAGCGCCTCACTTACGCCCACGGTGACTATGATTTCGTCGGCCGGTCGGTAGCTAACACCGTACAAGCGCTGCAGCTCTTCTGAAATTGCCTCTCGAAGCTCAATCAGGCCGGCATTCGACGTATACCCCGTCTTTCCAGCACGCATGGAGGCAATCGCTGCCTCGATGACGGGCTCGGGTGACACAAAATCAGGTTCGCCAATACCGAGCGTGATGACATCGTCCATCGTTGCAGCGATATCGAAGAAGCGCCGTATCCCACTGGGCGGCACCTTTTTAACTCGTTCAGATAATCTATCAGTCCAATTCATGCTCTTGAACCCCGTCGCGTTAAGGAGCGACCTGCAAGGTACGGTGTGGACGCCAGTATTCTCAATTTCCCTGCGTGCTGTTCACTGTGCGCCCCGCCTCAATTCCAGAAGGCTTGACGCAGTTCATCGCACTCCGACGTCCGCAGGGTTGTAGTTTGGCGCCAACGTTCAATTAGCCCGGATCCATGGCAAAACGATTCCAGAACTACATCGGCGGTAAGTGGCTCGACGCCGCCAGCGATGCAACCTTCACCGACATCAACCCGGCGGTTAACGACGATGTCGTCGGAGAATTTCCGTTGTCGACGCCAGACGACGTGGACTCGGCAGTCTCTGCGGCGCGGACGGCATTTGCGACTTGGTCGCGGCTGCCTGCGCCTGAGCGGGGTGAGATCTTGCGCCGAATTGGCGATGTGCTCACCGAACGCAAAGACGAGCTTGCGTTTGAGATGACGCGTGAAATGGGCAAGCCGCACTTCGAGACGCGTGGTGACGTACAGGAGGCGATTGATACCGCGTACTACGCGGCATCCGAGACGCGCCGCATGTTTGGTCACACGGTACCGTCAGAACTTCCGAACAAGTTCAATATGAGCATCAGACGCCCTATCGGGGTGATCGGTGTCATCACAGCCTGGAACTTCCCGGTTGCCGTCCCGACGTGGAAGATGTTCCCGGCCATCGCATGCGGTAACACGGTTGTCTTCAAGCCAAGCGAAGACGCGCCACACTCCGGCATGTTGTTAGTAAAGGCCTTCATCGACGCGGGGCTGCCCAAGGGCGTAGTCAATCTGGTCCAGGGTGCGGGTGAAGTGGGCGCCGCCCTTGTTTCTCATCCAGACGTAAACGCCGTGTCGTTTACCGGTTCAACCGACACCGGCGCCCGTATCGCAGAGACATGCGGTGCCATGCACAAGCGCGTGTCCCTCGAAATGGGTGGCAAGAACCCCATGATCGTCATGGACGACGCGGACCTGGACCTCGTACTGGATGGTATCCTGTGGGGCGCCTTTGGCACCACGGGCCAGCGTTGCACCGCTACAAGTCGACTGATCGTACACGAAGACGTCCACGACAAACTGGTGGACATGCTGTGCGAAGCCGCCACAAACCTGACGATCGGCTACGGCAACGATGCCGGGGTTGAGATGGGCCCGGTCATCAACGAGAAAGCGATCGACAAGGTGATGGGATACATCGAGATCGGAAAAGATGAGGGCGCAACGGTCCGGCTCGGTGGTAAACGCGCGACGGGCGGAAAGCTGGACAACGGCTTCTTCATCCAGCCAACCGTATTCACTGGTGTGTCGCGCCACATGCGCATCGCCCGTGAGGAAATCTTCGGTCCCGTTCTGTCGGTCATCAAGATTTCGTCCTACGATGAGGCCGTTTCTATCGCTAACGACGTGCCGTTCGGGCTGTCTTCGAGCATTTACACGCGTGACGTAGCGCTTGCATTTCGCGCCATGCATGACATTGAAGCCGGTATCACGTACGTCAACGGTCCGACGATCGGTGCTGAGGCCCACATGCCATTTGGCGGTGTCAAGCAGACAGGAAACGGCCATCGCGAAGGTGGCTGGGAAGTCTTCGACTTTTACACGGAGACAAAGACCGTTTACGTCGACTACTCCGGCAAGCTTCAGAAGGCACAGATTGACAACACTTGATGTCATCTGAAGCACGAGACCGCGCTCGTGGCAAGCGTTCGTTTGCGTCACGGACCGCGATGACCATATTGCTCGTCGCGGTTGTGTGGTTGGTTTACAGCGGCGATTGGTCTTCCAACACCGATCCTTCGCCGGACCGGGATACTGCCGAAAGCGCGGTCGTGGACGTCTCACCGTCTGCGGCCGCGGCGGCTTTTCAGGCCCGCCAATCCGGCGTCGTAATGACGCTCGACGGGACGGTTGTCAGGTTACTTCCGGACGACGAGGATGGGAGCCGGCATCAGCGCTTCGTAATTCGTCTCGCTGATGATCACACCGTCCTCGTGAGCCACAACATCGACCTTGCGCCCAGAGCGCCGGTATCACTTGATACAGTCATTCGACTGCGCGGGCAATATGAATGGAACGACCAGGGTGGCGTTATCCACTGGACCCATCACGATCCAGATGGCAGGCGGCCGGGCGGTTGGATCGAAGTAGACGGCCAACGATTCCGTTGAGGCCTTCTGTGCAGTCCTCTGATTGTTTGATGCGTCCTCGCCTCCCTGTCTAGAAGGCACTATCCGTCGAGGGCGTACAGCGCGCGTGTTGTCAGAACCCAAAGCCTGTTCTCGGTGGCAGCCGCTGCAACGACGTGATCGTGCGCGCCGGCAATGCGCACCTGAGAGCGCAGGGTCCCATCGGCGGTGTAGCTTT
>JAUIJQ010000390.1 GCA_030431165.1 Rhodothermia bacterium
GCCGTCGTCGTGCCGCTCTCGCCGGATGCCCCGTACACAATTGCCTTTGCCGTTGACGGTCGATTCTCCGGCGTCGCTGACTGCAACCGTCACTTCGGCAGCTACGATGCCGATGGCGCCGGCGGATTCTCTACAGACGGCGTCGGGTCAACCCGCGCGATGTGTCCGCAGCAGTCGATCTCAAATGCATTCCTGGACGCGATTGGTACCGCAGATGGTGTGTCCCTGTCGAACGGCCACCTCCGTATCGTGTCGCCTGACAAGACGCTGACATTTGTGCCCGATGCTGACGCGGGATCGACGCAACCCGGCGATTCCGTATCCGGCACCAGTGCTCCCCTTCAGAACACGGGATCGGTGCCCGCTTCATTTCGCGCCGCTGGAAATGAACCGGGGTGGCTGCTTGAGATAACAGCCGGGGCCGAACTTGTTCTCAAGTACGACTACGGGCAGTCAGAGGTACGTGCCGCAACGCCGGAGCCCGTGACGAACCCGCACTCTGGAGCTCGGACGTATCGCGCCGCGCCCGATGGCCATCAGCTTGTCGTGGAGATAACGCAGGATCCGTGCAGCGACACCATGAGCGGCGAAGCGTTTCCGGCGACGGTTACGGTGAAGCTCGACGACAGAACCCTGCAGGGTTGCGGACGACCACAATAAGCGGTTGCTCACTCGATCCGGATCTGCTCCGGCGCGTGAACAAACAATACATCGTTGAGCGCCGGGTGGCTCGTAAACATCTCCTCGCGGCGCTCACGAAGGGCCTTCAGGTCAAAGCCGAGAACTACCAGGTCGGCATCGGCTGACAATCGGGCGACAAGTCGGCGATAAGAATCAACATCGTCGACCGACAAGAACCGGATATTCTTCTCAGATACCGGCAGCCTGCCCTCGCGCATCAGGTCTTTAAAACCCTGCCGCATTTCGTCGACCTCTTCTCGCGGCAGCGCGGCGAAGACAGAGATCTCGGCCCGCCGCCAGTCAGGATGGTCGAGCAACAGGTAGCTGAGCAGGATCATCGAGTTGGCATTGCTGCGGTCGTTCCACGTAAGCCAAACGTGAATGCGCCGACGGGCGCCGAAGTGGTTGTCACCATGGCGAAGTACCAACAGCGTTTTTCGCGTGTTGCCCGCGAATAGAACGCGCTCGGCAATTGCGCCGCGCTTCTCGACTTCGTCATGCTCAGAGAGTTCGAACATGACCGTGTTGTTCGACAGGCCCGACACGCCGGGCAACTGCAAACTCTGCGCAAGCGCGGAGATCATCGACGGGCTCACCATGGAGTCGACATACACGGCGCTGCCTTCCTGCTCGGCCATCTTGACGAGCTTCATACGCGCGCGCTCGCCCTGGTGCAGCGACTCTGGATCCAGGTGTCCCTTGATGTAATGGATGTATGTCCCAAAACCGTGGCGGTGGCTTAGCCATCGAAGAAACAGCAGGGGTGCGCGCCTCTCGAACGTCTCATCGCTGAGCATAATGATGCTGGGCCGCCACTCGTCGCGGGCCATCCGATTTCGACGGGGCTGAAGCCGGATCTGCAGGTAACGCGTGAGCTGCGTCATCACGCCCTCGAACATCGCCGCAAGATCCCCGCGCTCTCCGCTTGTTCGAGAAAGCAGCAGGTACAATCCCGACATCGTGAGCAACGCGATGAACGCGAACAGCGGGTCCATCTGGAACATCATGAACACGCAAAGCGCCGCGCCGAACAGACTCAGGTACCACCGCGACCGGAAGCTCGGGCGATAGCTTGGACGCGCCGCGAAGTGCTCCAGGAAACTGATGGCGCAGAGCGACCCATACGTCACCATGAAGAACATTGAAATCAGCCGTGCGACAAAGTCGACGGAGCCCAGCGCGACAATGACAAGCGCGAGCGTACCCGTGACCAGTGTTGCGTTGCGCGGCTCGTTCACCTCGCCAAGACCCGACGCAACCCAGCGGTTCATCGGCCTTATCGGAAAGCTGGCGTCGGTCCCAAGCGCCTGCAGCGTTCGCGGTGCAACGAGGACCGAACCAATGGCCGACGACAGCGTGGCGCACGCCAGTCCAATAGGGATGATCGGACCCCACAGCGCGATCCGGCTCATCACTAGGGGGTCGGAGTCAAGCAGCTCAGGAGGAGCGGAGCTCGCCATTTTCACTACGATGAAAATGTAGATGACCATCCCGACCAACGTCGCGGCCATGGTGCCCCGAGGAATCGAAACACGCGGGTTGGCCAGGTCCCCCGACAAACCGACGCCGGCGGTCATCCCCGTGAAGGCGGGAAAACAGATCGCGAAAACAATAAAGAAGGCATCCGGATCGGTAACCGTTGTCGCAAGCGGAAGCGTCGTTGGCGAAAAGCCTTCAACGGGTTTTCCCAGAAAGAAGAGGATCAACGACGCGGCGAGAACGACCACAACGACGTAGAGCGCACGTACACCCATCGCCGCTCCCTTTGTAAGCATCAGTATGATCAGGCCAACGGTTGCCGGGATCGAAATAAGGCGCACGTCAAAAGCAACGCCGGCACCAAGCGGTCGAAACGCTTCAGCAAACGCGATCATGTAGAAGGCGACGGATATCGCCTGCGACAGATACAGCGATATCCCGATTACCGATCCAATAGTTCTACCAAACGAGCGCGAGATGATGTAGTACTCGCCACCACCTTCCACTTTGCGGTTGGTCGCAATCTCAGCGAGTGCCAATGCCGTTGGCACTGTAACCAGGTGACCAAGCACGATCACGCCAAGGGCTCCGATGAGTCCGACGTTTCCAACGGCGTACCCGAAGCGCAAGAACATGATGGCGCCGAGTATCGTGCTGATACCGGCCAGGAAGACGGGCAAGGTGCCGAAGCCGTGTCCGCCGTGCGCGTCGCCGGCAGCGTTGGGGGCCCTGGTTTCCATCGGGTTCGGGTTGATGCTCGGGGTAACTGTCGACGGGACGTCAACGCCTCGAAGGTAAGGCGTTTCCCGATTACTGCGAACGACTATGGCCGCACGGTGCTAGCGGCCGTGCTCGAGATACCAGTCCAGCGCCCGATGCGGGCTGAGGAAGAAATGCTGTTCGCCGAGGTGCTCGTAGACGCCCGACCGGCGAAGTGTGTCCTCTACGGGTCCTTTTACGCCCGCCATGAGCAGCAATACGCCCCTGTCACGCAGGGTGTCCCCGACAAACTGCAGAACGCCGACCGCTGTTGTGTCGAGGTCATTGATACTGCTGGCGTCGATGATGACGGCCTTTGTCTTGTCCCCTACGGGTCCGTCAGGCTCGAGGAGCAGGTCGCGAAGGAAGTCGGCATTCGCGAACGAGTAAGACGCGTCAATCCGAATGATGAGCACGTCTTCTTCGCACGTCGCATCCGGATGCCGGGCAACACTCCGAAAGCTGCGCGTCCCGGGGAGTTTCCCGAGGATTGCCACGTTGGGCCGACTGATCCGGTACATGATCGCAATGACCGAGGCACCAACTCCGATCAGGAGTCCCTGGCGCAGACCCAGCACGAGCGTTGCGATGAGCGTTACAGCCGTTAGCGCACCGTCGACGGCTTTGATGCGCATGATCCGCTTCCAGTCGGATGCACTGATCAGGCTGAGTGCGCTGACGATAATGATCGCCGCCAGTGCGGGCATCGGGAGATACTGAAACGCTGGTGTGATCAGCAACAGCGTCAGCAACACCACGACCGCCGCAATCACGTTGGCAAGGGGAGTTTGCACACCCGCCTGCTCACCTACTGCAGAGCGGGACAGGCTGCCCGATACCGGCGGCGAACGGAAAAAAGCCGCCGCAACGTTTGATGCCCCAAGGGAAATCAACTCGCGGTTCCCCCGTATCGCATACCGGTGTTTTCCGGCGTACATCCGCGACAGCGAGATAATTGTCATGATCTGAATGAGCGCCAGCGTAAACGCCGTGGGCAGCAGATCATTGACGCGGTCCAAGGAAAAGTCGGGAAGCGCAAACGTGGGGAGCCCGGCCGGCACGTTGCCGACCGTAACGAGACCGGCGCTGCGCAGATCAAGCTGCCACGCGATCAGCGTCGCCGCGACGACGACGAAAAGGGCAGCCGGTATTCGCCTGCTCCACTTCCGCAGGAGCAGGAGCACAACGAGAGAGCCCCCACCGACAAGCAGTGGAA
>JAUIJQ010000391.1 GCA_030431165.1 Rhodothermia bacterium
CAGTCCCAATCGCTCAAAGCATCCCAAAATTCATCTTCTTCGAGGGGCTCTTTGGCATCAGCGGTTTCAGGGGAGTCTTCTGGTTCGTCGTCCGCTTTGGCAACTGTTTCTTCAACGACAACCGGCTCACTGACCGATTCCTCTGCTGTTTCGACAGGTGCTTCGGGTTCCTGTTCATCGTGGCCCTCGCGGCTTCGTCGGACCCGACGCCAACCGTGCGCACGTCATCGGTGCTCGTGCTCGACCTTCAGGGTGACATACCCGAGCGAGTTACAGACGACCCCTTTGCGCGAATGGTGGGCCTTGAAGCGTCCTACGGGATTTGGGATGTAACAGAAGGCCTTCGCAAGGCGGCCGCCGACTCGCGAATCGAGGCACTCTGGATAAGAATGCGCGGGGCCGGAATAAGCTGGGCGCGTGCATCCGAGCTTCGAGCGGCACTTGAGCAATTCCGGGCATCCGAAAAGCCGATCATCGCATCGAGCGAAGACTTTCCCGTTACCGAAAATGCCCTCTACCTTGCGACGGTTGCAGACAGCGTATTTGCCGGTCCGGGCACCTTTGTTGAGTTCAACGGCTTCTACATACAAAGTGCGTTCTACAAAGGGCTGCTCGACAAACTCGACGTGGACCCGCAGGTCGTCAGAGCGGGCAACTACAAAAGCGCCGTCGAGCCGTTTGAACGAACGTCCCTGTCGCAGGAAAACGCAGAGCAACTCCGCGCCCTCCTGGAAACGCAGGAGGCGCACTTCGTCGATGCAATAGCAGAAGGCCGCAACATGGACGCCGCGGACGTTCGGTCGACGATGGCGGAGTTTGGTCTCGGGTCTTCAGAAGACGCGCTTCGACGCGGACTGATTGACGGGCTCCGCCACACAGACCAGGCAGAACATGCGCTTAAGCTGGCGATCGACGCCGATCTGGACGACGATCTGTCCCTGATCAGCATGCGCGAATATGTCCGCGTTCCCGCGACACAGGCGGGGCTTCCCCGACCAGGTGACGACGAGATCGCCGTCGTGTTCATGCAGGGCACTATCGTCAGTGGGTCTGGCTACAACGCCGGGTTCCTGACGCCAGGCTCCGTCCGTAGCGCACTGCGACGAGCCAGTGAGTCTGATCGTGTAAAGGCCATCGTACTTCGGATCGACTCTCCCGGCGGGTCGGCGGCGGCTTCGGAAGCGATTCTGCAGGAGATCCGTGCTGCAGGTCGCGAGAAACCGATTGTTGTGTCGCTCGGGTCGGTTGCCGCGTCAGGTGGGTACTGGATCGCAATGGGTGGCGACCACATCTTCGCTGATCCGATGACACTGACCGGTTCGATCGGAGTCTTCAGCCTGTTCTTCGACGTCGGCGAGCTGTACGAAAACAAACTCGGCATAAACCACGACGTCCTTCGCACGGCACCGCAAGCCGACATGTTGTCCGGCATGCGACCGTTTACGGAACTCGAACGGCAGCGCATGCAGCAATCCGTCGATGAAACGTATGCCGCGTTCCTCAGTCTCGTGAGCGAGTCGCGAGAGATGGATATCAGCCGCGTGCGTGAACTGGCACAAGGGCGCGTTTGGACCGGCCGGGACGCGCTGGAGGCTGACCTGGTCGATAGCATCGGGGGGTTGCAGGATGCCGTTGCCTTTGCGGCCGAAACGGTTGGCATCGATCGTTCAACTGTACGACTTCGGATGCTGCCACGCACGCCGACGTTCTTCGAACGGCTTAACGAGTCATTCTCCGTCCGGGCGCGAGCATTTGCGCGGCGTAGCCTCAGCAGCTTTGAGAAAGACCTGCTTGATCAGGCTCAAGAGATCGAGCAACTCCTGGAGACGCACGGCTCGATCCAGGCACGAGAGCCGTTCAACATCAACGTCAAATAAGGACTTCGCCGGTCATTTGAGACGGCTGCTCAATGCCGAGCAGACGTAGAATCGTCGGGGCCACGTCGCCGAGCTTTCCGTCGCGGATGGGCCCCGCAAACCCGTCAGCAATTATCAGGTGCGGCACCAGCGCCGTAGTGTGTGCGGTGTGAGGGCTACCGTCAGGATTGCGCATGCGATCTGCATTGCCGTGGTCGGCGATGATCTCTACCGAGTAACCAGCACTTCGCGCGGCCTTGACCACAACCTCCAGGCAGCGATCAACCGCCTCAACGGCGGCGACGGCCGCTTCAAACACACCGGTGTGGCCGACCATGTCGGGATTAGCGAAGTTCAGGACGACAAGGTCCGGCGCATGGTCCAGGATCGCGGCCGCAACCGCTTCGGCCAGCGGCGCCGCGCTCATCTCCGGCTGAAGGTCGTAGGTTGGAACTTTCGGCGACGGCACAAGAATGCGCTCTTCGCCATCGAACGGTTGCTCGCGACCGCCCGAAAAGAAATACGTGACGTGCGGGTACTTCTCCGTCTCTGCCGCTCGAAGTTGCGAACGACCGGCAGACTCGATGACTTCACCCAGCGTGTGTGTAAGGTTCACCTTCGGGAAGGCGATCGGAAACGTGAAGGTGCGGTCGTACGGCGTAAACGTCACGTAGTGGAGATCTGCGGGAGGCGTTCGCTCAAACCCGTCGAAGTCCGGATCACAGAGCGCGCGGGAGATCTGTCGGGCACGGTCTGCCCGGAAGTTGAAGAATACAACTACGTCGCCATCCTGAATGCGGGACGAATCGCCATCACCAACAACAACGGGATCGACAAACTCATCCGTCGTGCCGGCTGCATAGCTCTCGAGCAGGGCCGCTTCAGCCGAGTCAACGTGCCGTCCGCGACCATTGACCAACAAGTCGTAGGCCAGTCTGATTCGTTCCCAGCGATTGTCACGGTCCATGGCGAAGTAGCGACCAATCACAGAAGCGATGCGGCCAACGCCAATCGAAGCAGCTCGCGACTCAAACTCACGGACGTACGCCGCACCACCATCCGGGGCCGTATCGCGCCCATCGGTGAACGCGTGAACGAGTACATGATCTGACGGCAGACCGTGTCGGGCGCACAACGCAAGCAGGGCGTACAGGTGATTCAGGTGCGAGTGTACGCCACCATCCGAAAAGAGTCCGAGGATGTGAAACCTGGTTCCACGTTCGAGCGCGATCCTGGCAGCGCTTGTCAGGACGTCGTTCTCAAGAAAGTCGCCATCCTCGATCGCCTTGTCGATACGAGTGATGTCCTGATACACGACGCGCCCGGCGCCGAGGTTCATGTGACCAACTTCGGAATTCCCCATCTGTCCCTCGGGAAGTCCCACGGCGCGACCGGAGGCAGTAAGCCGCCCGTGCGGATAGGTCGCAAACAGATGATCCAGAAACGGCTTGCGAGCGGCGTCGATCGCGCTGACCGCAGGGTCTTCGGCAATCCCGTAGCCATCGAGAATAATCAGGATGTGTCGCGCTGAAACAGGTGTCATTCCGTCAAATATGATTTCGGTGTTACACGCGGTAGTCCCGCACGCGTTTTGTTGATTCACCCGACTTCGCGTTGAACACATTCATGGATCCGCACTTCGGACAGCAGATCTGCCGCACGCCCTGTCTGTCATCGCGGGCGTCGGGCTCATCAAAGTAGTGGTTCCGCGTCGCGCAGTAATAGCGACCGCGACGCGCGTCCAGATCAGTGCGCGCTTCAGGCAGCGCAACCAGGTCCTGGCCATACCGGCAGACCGGCAGCACCGGGCAGTCGGTGCATCGCGGATTGCGGGCCGTACATCGGTATCGCCCATGCAGGATGAGCAGATGGTGTCCCTCCGACCAGTCCTGTTGCGGAATCACGCGCTTCAACTGCCGCTCAACCTTGAGTGGTGTGTCGGCCGCCTTCACCAGACCGATTCGATTCGCAACACGGAACACGTGTGTGTCCACTGGCAAAGCGTCACCCTCAAATGCGACAGAGTAAATCACCTGTGCGGTCTTGCGACCAACACCCGGGAGCGAAAGCAGGCCCTCCATCGTTGAGGGAATCTGGCCGTCGTATTCATCGACGGTACGCCTGGCCAGTCCGACGAGGTGCTTCGACTTGTTGTTCGGGTACGAGACGGACTTGATCAGCGGATACACGTCACCAGGCTCTGCCCGAGCAAGCGACGACACATCGGGAAACTCTTCAAACAATGCGGGCGTCACCTTGTTGACTCGCTCGTCG
>JAUIJQ010000392.1 GCA_030431165.1 Rhodothermia bacterium
CATCCGGAGTCTTTGCAGTACCGATCGTCTTTTGGCGGCGCGATTGCAGCACGCGGTGGACTGGTCGTCGTTGGGGCAACAGGGCACGACAACTTCGAGGGCGCCGCGTTTCCGTATGTCGCGGAAGGCGCGTCGCTTGAGCAGGGAGACCCACTTGTCAACGACTCCGGTCAGTACGCATCGGTAACTGGCGGGATGGTCGAGTGCTCAGAGGGTGCCGCCGAGTCGTTTGGCTGCGCCGACGTTGATATGATTTCATTCTTGTCCAGGAATGACATCGGAGCCCGACGCGGTATTCAGGTCAATGACGTCTGGGGTTGGGAGGATCCCCAGAGCGGACGTGAGTACGCGATTGTTGGTCGTACGGATGGCACGTCGTTCATCGACCTGACCGATCCGTACAATCCGGTCTACCTGGGTGACCTTCCGAAGACGGAGACGGCTAATCAGAGTATCTGGCGCGACGTGAAGGTCTACAAGAATCACGCGTTCATTGTGTCAGACGGTGCAGGCCCGCATCACATGCAGATCTTTGATCTGACTCAACTCCGTAACGTCGCCAATCCGCCGGCGACGTTCGAGGTGACGGCACTGTACAAGGGTATCTACAGCTCGCACAACATTGTCATCAATGAAGAGACAGGTTTTGCGTATGCGGTAGGTAGTGATTCGGGTGGAGAGACGTGTGGCGGCGCGCTGCACATGATCAACATCCAGGATCCGGTCAATCCGACCTTTGCCGGATGCTTCGCTGACATTCGCACCGGTCGGGGCTCGGGGGCAACGCACGATGCGCAGTGCGTGCTGTACCGCGGGCCGGATGCGGACTATGCCGATCGGGAAATCTGTCTCAGTTCCAACGGTACGGCGCTTTCGATTGCGGATGTCACCGACAAAGAAAATCCGCGGGCGATTTCTATTGCCGAGTATCCCAATGTGGCGTACACGCACCAGGGGTGGCTGACCGACGACCATCGGTACTTCTACCTGAACGACGAGGGAGACGAAGTGTCAAATCTTGTGACGGGGACCCGAACACTGATACTGGACCTGACCGACCTCGACGACCCCGTCGTGGCCAGCGAGTACGTTGCTGACCACAATTCGATTGACCACAATCTCTACGTCAAAGGCAACCTCATGTACCAGACAAACTACTCGGCGGGATTGCGCCTTCTGGACATTTCGGATCCCGAGAATCCCGTAGAGGTGGGACACTTTGATACAGTGCCATACGGCAAGAACGACAACTCACCCGTCTTGGGCGCATGGAGCAACTATCCTTACTTCAAGAGCGGCGTCATCGTCGTCACATCGGGGCGAGAGGGCGTGTTCTTCCTCAAGAAACGGCCGGTCGATATCTAGAACTCACCCTCGAAAGGCGCCAATACGTAACTTGGGACCGGTCTGCCCTCGTAGCTCAGGGGATAGAGCACCGGTTTCCTAAACCGGGTGCCGCAGGTTCGAATCCTGCCGAGGGCACCGCGCGTACACTGGTCTCGTGACCCAAGACGCGTACATAGCGATAGGATCTAATCTCGGTGACCGTGCCGCCTACCTGCGACAGGCGGTACGCTCGCTGGATGCGGCCGGTGGCAACAACGTGACCGCGTGTTCCCCGGTATATGAGACCGAGGCGCTGGTTCTGGATGACGCTCCGCAACCGCCCTACCTTAATGCCGTGGTGCGGTTGTCGACGATGCTCTCGCCAACAAGCCTGTTGATGCTCTGCCACGAGATCGAACTCGCGGCCGGTCGCATCAGGGATGGACGGCGTTGGGCACCGCGCACACTTGATCTTGATATTCTGCTGCTCGGCTCACTCTCGGTCAGTACGCCCGTGCTGACTATTCCTCATCGCGAGCTCGTAAATCGTCGGTTTGTTCTGAAACCACTGTCAGACATCGCTCCGGATCTGCTGCTTCCGGATCCAATCAACAAAGCGGTCGCCGACGCGCTTGCGGACTGTGCCGATTCACATGACCTGAGACCGTACGACAATATCTTTGCGGCGAACCCGTCTGAACCCGCGCCGGCGCCATTTCCGCGAAATGAGGCAACTCCATTTGATACGTTCGATTTCAACGCGAGACACGACATCCTGTAGTTGGTAGCGAATGCCAGAGTCATCAGAGAACCCCAGGTCTGTCGCGACGGAGCCGCTCGTTGTACGCGAGGATCTTTCGCTCATCGCTATTGAGGGTGTCATCGGCGCGGGCAAGACAACGCTCGCACGGCTCCTCGCTGAACGTGTCGGCGGCAGCGTCCTTGGCGAAGCGTTTGATGCGAACCCGTTCCTGGAGAGGTTCTACTCAGACAGAAAGCGGTGGGCATTTCAGACACAGATGTCGTTCCTCGCCAGCCGCTTCAAACAGATGAGCGCGGTGAGTGGGCCCGACCTCTTTCACAACGTCGTTGTTGCTGACTACACGTTCGACAAGGACCGCATTTTTGCGAGACTCAACCTCGCAGGTGATGAGTTGGCCCTGTACGACACGCTATACGAAATGATGAAGACGACGGTGCGGGCGCCCGACCTTGTCGTCTATCTGCAGGCATCGACCGAGCGTCTCATGCACAACATTCGTCTGCGCGCGCGATCATACGAGGTGAACATGGATCGCGAATACATCGACGAACTCAATACGGCATACACGTCGTACTTCTTTGGATACACGCACGGGCCGCTACTGATAATCAACGTGGACAGAATTGACTTTGTGCGGAACGAGACGGAGTTGGATGAGATCGTCCGTCAGATCGTCAGTTACAATCACCCTGCGACGACCTACTTCAATCCGACGCCGTCGCAAGCTCCGAGTCTGTTCGGCACGTAAGTGACGCGTCACGGGTGCGACCGGTCACGTTCCAAACGTGACGTATAGTTCCATCAGGCTCCGCACAGGTTGGCCATTCTCTCTCGCGGGTCTGTACAGCGATGCCATCGCTGCCTCAATTGCGGACTCTTCAAGCCCGTAGCCGAGGTGCTCGACGAACTCTTTGTCGGATGCGTCTTTGCCAAGCAGATACCGGCTGACTACGCGGGCCTCCCTGACAACGCCACGCTCGTCAACATCAACTTCCACCAGAATCTCGGCGCGGATCTTCCGCCTCTTCGCCTCTGAAGGATAGTTGGGCGGGGCAAAACGGACGAGCTTTGCCTGGCTCTGTGATCGTGGGAGCGGGTTCGGATTGTCGGCCGTTTCGCTCTCGGTGAGTTCTTCGTCGCCCGCGTCAGAGACATCGAGAGGGGAGTCCAACTCGACGATTTCCGGTTCGAGGAGATCCTCGTTTGGTACCTCCACGGGCGGAAGTGGCGCCGGTGGCGGGGGCTTCTGTTTCGCCTGCCGTGTTGGAATCACTTCCGAGATCTCGATGACCTCCTGGCCCTTCGGACTGTAAAGCGGGGCAAGGTCTTTGTCGCCGGATGGCCGGGGCCACCAATGAACCGCGGCAATAGCAATCAGCAACGACGCTGCTACACATAGCAGCATGCGAATTACTTCGTTGTCGGCGATCTGTGTTTCCGGGCGGCGCAAGCGGAAGCTGTTCGTCTTGGCAGGTATTCGCAAGTGTACCCGCCCAGCGGTGCCGACGTTTCCTCAAATACAGGAAATGACGAAAATCTGCCCTGAATCAGGCCGTCAGGAGCGGACGAGCTTCTTGTACTTGATCCGGTGCGGGCGATCAGCTTCATGCCCGAGGCGCTCTTTTCGGTCCTCTTCGTAATCCGAGTAGTTGCCCTCAAACCAGACGACACTGCTGTCACCCTCAAAAGCGAGCGTGTGCGTTGCAATTCGGTCGAGAAACCAGCGATCGTGGGAGATAACAATCGCGCAGCCGGCGAAGTCAAGTAACGCCTCTTCCAGCGCTCGGAGCGTGTTGACGTCAAGGTCGTTTGTTGGTTCGTCCAGCAATAACACATTCGCGCCTTCCTTCAACATCTTGGCGAGGTGCACGCGATTACGCTCACCGCCAGAGAGTTCGGATACAAGCTTCTGTTGGTCGCCGCCGGCGAAGTTGACGAAAACGAACCCGCCCCACTCGGCCACGCCCAGGGGTACCAGACCGTGCTCGCCGCGCTCGAAGCCGGGGAACTTGCGCGCGCGGCCGGTGGCCAGCAGCTTG
>JAUIJQ010000393.1 GCA_030431165.1 Rhodothermia bacterium
AAGGGCTTCTAGATATGGGGTAAATTGATCGATAGCTGGAGTCCCCGTCTGGAGTCGTGTCTGGAGTCCCTGCCTGGAGTCGTGTTTGGAGTCCCTGTCTGGAGTCGCGTCTCCCGGTACGCCCGTCGTTAACGAGCCCGAGCGCCAGCCATGTACGCTCATCGGTCACGGGCGATCCACGGCGCCGGCAGTATCGAGCGACGGGGTGGCCAACAAAAAAGGCCCCCGCAGTATGCGAGGGCCTTCGTTTGCTCGTTCCCGAGTGGGAAGCGTCTAGCGCACGTCGATCTTGCGCGGCTTGCTCTCCTCTGCTTTTGGCACCGTAATCACCAGAACGCCGTCTTCGTAGCGGGCGTCGATCTTTTCGGTGTCAACGGTCTTTGGCAGGGTGAAGCTCCGATAGAAGCTGCCGTACTGGCGTTCGACGCGGACGTACTCGCCCTTACCTTCTTCTTTCTTTTCGGATTTACGCTCACCGCTGATCGAGAGCGTATTGTCGTGGAAGTTGATGTTGATGTCTTCGCGGCTCACGCCAGGTACATCGAGCTCAACGACGTATGCGTCGGCGGTTTCCGATAGATCGACACGCGGCGTCCACATGGTGGTGACGCCTTCTTCGTTGCGCGTCGTCAGGAAGCCGTCAAAGAGTCGGTCGAACTCATCCTGCAGGGAGCGGGTGGTTCCGGGTGCGAATCGGATCAGGCTGTTCATTGGTTTCCTCACGATACTCTACTTGATCGGTGGATGATGTATGCCGTCGTGTCGGTACCCGACGCGACGTCGTTCTGATCAAGTAGGTCGCAACGCGTGTGCCAGTGCCCGGAATCCGACAAATCGGCAAATGCCGTTGGGGGGCACCCGCCGCAGGGCGACACGGTGTCTGAGTCGCTGACCAGCACCTGCCAACCTTGCAAGGCCGTTGCGCAGCGGCGCCCGAAAGACTGTCAGACGTCTGCCAGTGCTGGCAGGATCGTCCCCTCAGCTTCACCAAAGCCGATCTGGTAGCCGTCACCCCTCGCAACGCCTCGGAGAACTACTGAGTCACCGTCCTGAAGGAACTTGCGCTCAACGCCACCGGCGAGCTGCAGCGGATTTGTCCCGCGCCACGTACGCTCAAGCAGGCTGCCGAAGCTTTCGGGGGTCGGACCGCTGATTGTGCCCGACGCCATTAAATCCCCGGGACGAGCGTTGCAGCCGTTCACGGTGTGGTGGGCAAGCTGCTGTCGGATATCCCAGTACAGGTGCCGGCTGTTCGAGCGGATGATTGTCTCGTAGTCGGGCGCACCGGCAGGCTTGAGGCCAACCTCGAGGTCGATGTTGTACGAGCGCAACCCTGTTGACCGCAAATAGGGCAGCGGCACAGGATCCTGGACAGGGCCTTCGGTCAGGAACGGTGCCAGCGCGTCAAGTGTGACGATCCACGGCGATATCGTTGTTGCGAAGTTCTTCCCGAGGAATGGTCCGAGCGGCACGTACTCCCACTTCTGAATGTCTCGCGCACTCCAGTCATTGACGAGCACCATGCCGAAGATGTGCTCGTCGGCCTTGTCGACGTCAATGCGGCTGCCGAGTTCGTTGCCCGAGCCCACAAAGAAACCCATCTCCAGTTCAATATCGAGCAGGCGGGTTGGGCCAACGACCGGTGGGGCGTCATCCGGTTTGAGCTGACCAATCGGTCGGCGGACCGGCGTGCCGCTGACGACAACCGACGAGGACCGTCCGTGGTAGCCGACAGGCAAATGCAGCCAGTTCGGCATCAGGGCATTGTCTTTCCCGCGGAACATCGTGCCTACGTTTGTGGCGTGTTCGCGCGAGGAATAGAAGTCTGTGTAGTCGCCTATGTCGGCTGGCAGGTGCATACGCGCGTCCCGCTGTCGAACAAATGCGCGATCCCTGATTGAGTGGTCACGCAGGGTCGGATTGTCTGCCCTGAGCAGATCGGTAAGTCGTGCACGAACGGTCTGCCACGAGGCGCGCCCCGACTCCATGAACGGGTTTAGGGTTGATCCTGCGAACAGCGGCGCTGATTCGCGTGTGGCGGTCGGGGCATTGAAGCCTGATACGGCGTCGAGTAGCCCGGATTCCTCAAGGACACGCAGATCGAGAATCAGGTCCCCAATCGCGGCGCCGGGTCGCCGGGTCGGGTCATCCGAAGTTGAAAAAACACCATACGGAAGATTCTGGATGGGGAATTCAGAATCGGGCCTTACCTCAACAAAAGACGGATTCATCAAGCGCGCGGGTTGTTTGGTTCGATTTCCAGATTACGGATTTGGGGAAACGGATGCGTTCCGCGTCTTGGATGATCGTAACCCAACAGGATACCATCCACGTTAGTTCAATGAAGACGCTTACAGCCATCATCACGCACGTCGTTGTTGCATTCGGACTCGTTTTTTCCGCCTTTATCTGTAATGTGCTGGCCCAGACCGGTGGGGACATGCATGCCGCACACGGTCAGTCGAACTGGATGGCCTCGGGCGAGCGCAGCCTTGGGGTTGTTGCGATGCCGGTTACGTGTAGTGAGCAGGCAAAGGCGCATTTCGACACCGGCCTACTGCTGATGCACCACATGATGTATGAGCAGGCGCGCGAGGCTTTCCTTGAGGCGGGATCCGCTGATGGTGCGTGTGCCATGGCCCGTTGGGGTGCAGCGTTGACGTATGTACACCCGCTGTGGCCCGGCCAGCCTTCGGCGGCGGAAACCGCCGCTGCTACGGCGCTCATTGCTGAAGCGCGGTCAATAGGCCTGACGGGGAACCTCACCCGGCTGGAGTCGGATCTGATCGAGGCCGCTGCTGTCCTGTTCAAGTCCGCCGATGAGGTGTCGTACACGGAGCGCATTGCCCACTGGGAAGCAGCGCAGCACGGTGTGCTGGAGCGCCACCCGGCTTCGGTTGAGGCTGGGGCCTTCTACGCGCTGGCGCATCTGGCGACGGCTCCGAAATCCGACAAGACGTTTTCGCATCAGCGCCGTGCTGGTGCGATCCTTGAGTCGCTGCTGGAAAATGCGCCAGGTCATCCCGGGCTCTTTCACTACACGATTCACGCGTATGACAATCCGGTGTTGGCTGAGCGGGCGGTGCGCGTCGCACGCGGGTACGACAAGCTCGCTCCCGATGTGCCGCACGCGCTCCACATGCCGACTCACGTCTTTGTTCGTCTCGGATTGTGGGATGACGTGATCGCATGGAATAAGCGTTCAGCTAAAGCGGCCTTCGCGCAGCCGGTTGGTGACCAGACGTCGATGCACTATGTCCACGCGCTCGACTATCTGATGTACGCGTATCTGCAGCAGCGGCAATATGAAGCTGCCGCGCAGGTGCTTGCAAAGGTCAATTCGGTTGATCGGTACCAGAACACGGCGGCTTCTGCGTACGGAATTGCTGCCGCGCAGGCGCGCTACGCGCTTGAGCAGGATCGTTGGGAAGAGGCCGCGCGTCTCCGCGTGCGTACGCACGAGACATTTGAATGGGATCACTTCCCGTGGTTCGAAGCGATTACCTATTTCGCCCGCGGAATCGGATCAGCACGCGCAGGCGACGCCGGGTCGGCACTTGCCGCCGCGAATGTCCTCGATGAGCTATACGGCAAGGCTGTCGAGTCCGGTGAAGCGTACTGGGCTACGCATGTGGATGCACAGCGCACCGCCGTTAGGGCATGGGCGACGTTTGCCTCGGGTGACCGAGAGGTTGCCGCGCTGATGATGCGACGGGCCGCTGAGTTAGAGGACTCGGTTGACAAGCACCCGGTGACGCCGGGGGCCGTGCTGCCCGCTCGGGAACTGCTCGGTGACATGCTTGAGCAGATGGGGCAGCCACACGACGCGTTGCAGGCGTATGAGCAGGCGTTGACGATTTCGCCGAACAGGTTCCGCAGTCTCGCGGGTGCCGCTCGCAGCGCAAGACGCGCCGGTGACCGTGACGCTGCCGGACTGTACGACCGGATGATCACGGAACTGCGCCGAAATACGACGGGAGGGTCAACGGACTGATGGTTCTGAACGTTGAGCGTCACGTATACCTGCGGCGCCCGAGACGAAACGGTTCGTCGCCGCCACGAGCCGGTCGGGGCAGGAAGTTGACCGTTCGGGAGGCAGAAGCTTCAGCTGCCGGGCG
>JAUIJQ010000394.1 GCA_030431165.1 Rhodothermia bacterium
GGTGTTTATGAACCCGTCGCTCCGGACGCGCGCGTCAATGGAGGTTGCGGCCGGCCGTCTTGGTTCTCGTGTGACGGTACTTGCCGGTCAGGACGCGTGGAAGCTCGCCTGGGAAGACGGCGTTACCATGGATGGCGACGAAGCAGAACACGTACGTGAAGCGGCGCGCGTTCTGTCAGGGTACTTCGACGTGATCGGAATGCGCAGCTTTGCGCCACTCGAACACTCCAGCGACCCCTTAACCGACACGCCCGTCGCCCGCTTTGCCGGTCACAGCACCCGCCCGGTCGTCAACCTTGAAAGCGCGGCCTTCCATCCCTGCCAGGCGTTGGCCGACGCTGCGGTCTTGTCCCAGGATTTTGGGACAGAGTTGAGCGGCGTCAAGTTCGTGCTGGCGTGGACGTACCATCCGAGAGCCCTTCCTGTCGCCGTGCCGCAGTCAACGTTGTTGATGGCCGCCCGAATGGGTGCGGATGTCACCGTTGCAGTACCTCCAGAGCTGGCTCTCTCCGACCGATTGATGGCCGAGGCCGGTGTCCTCGCGCGTCAACACGGCGGTACCGTTCGCGCAGTCAGTGACCTGGACGAGGCCGTCGCTGATGCCCACGTCGTCTACGCAAAAAGCTGGACACCGAGCGCCGTCGCCGCAACGCCAGACGCCGGCAATGCGATCAGAACCCGGCAGCGTGACTGGCGCATCACCCACGCACGAATGCAGTCCACCAACAGTGGTCGTTTTATGCACTGCCTGCCGGTGCGACGCAACGTGGTGGTCGACGACGACGTCCTCGAGAGTGACGCGTCGCTCGTTCAGCGTCAGGCGCGGATGCGTGTTGATGCCAACGTTGCCATTCTCGCCGGATTGTCGGAGCGTGCACAATGAATCGCCGGGTGCAGGTCGTCAAGATTGGTGGAGAGGTTGCAATGGATGCGGATGCCGTATCCGCGCTGTACACGGCCCTCGAAGCAACGAGTCTCCGGTCGGTGATCGTCCACGGGGGTGGCGCACTGGCGTCAAGCATTGCAACGCAATACGGTGAGCCCGCCCGGATGATTGGCGGGCGACGCATTACCTCTGATCTCGACCTGCGGACAATCCTGTGGTCAGTATGCGGCGAAGTGAACACCCGACTGGTTGCCGCCGCCCAACAGTTGGGACTTGCAGCCGTCGGATTGTCGGGCGCAGACGCCAACCTCGTTGAAGCATCCAAACGACCGCCGCGCGTCATCGATGGCGAAACCATCGACTTTGGTCACGTCGGAGATGTCGTTGCCGTTCATCCAGAGGTCATACAGGCGCAACTCGACAGCGGCTACGTCCCTATCGTAGCAACATTGGGTCTCACCCGAGAAGGATCGCTGCTGAATATCAACGCGGACACAGTTGCTGCGCGAATCGCACAGGCTCTTGCGGCCGATGTGCTTTACCTCGTGACACCAAGCGGCGGATTACGGCGCGACGCATCCGATCCAGCGTCGCTGATACCCACGTGCTCGCGGCCCGATTTCGAACGCGGCGTTGCCGATGGCTGGATTGCCGGCGGCATGCGCGTAAAGCTTGAAGAGGCCTTCGCGTGCCTCAAATCCGGCGTAGCAGACGTGCGCATAACCGACGTGGCCGGCATCGGAAAGGACGGCGGCACACGACTTGTTGAGCATCAGGCACGTTGATCGCTACCGACCCATATCCCCCGGTTGTAACGTTGCTCCAGCAACTGGTGCGATTCAAGAGCCTGTCCCACGATGAGGCAGCCGTCGCTGAGTTCTGTGCCCGCACGCTTGCTGTACCGCCGCTTCGGGTAGAGCAAGTTGACAACAATGTAATAGCGCGACTTGGAACCGGAGAGCGGGCATTCTTGCTGAATACCCATCTCGACGTGGTTCCGCCATCCGACGACCATCCGTATCCGGCGTTTGGCGGTGAGATCCATGATGGATGCGTATTCGGACGCGGCAGCGTAGACGCCAAGGCCAGTGTGGCCGCAATGACAACGGCGTTGCTCGACCTCGCAGAATCCGGCTGGCTACCGCCGTCCGGGTGGTCAGTTGTTCTGGCGCTTACGGCGTGCGAGGAAGTTGGTGGCGGGTACAACGGGCTCGAGGCTGTTCGCCCCCTTCTGCCCACGCTGGAGGCCGCCATTATCGGCGAACCAACAGAACTTGCCCCTTGCACAGCGCAGAAGGGTATGCTTCTGGTTGAGGCGGTGTCTAAAGGCAGAACAGCACATGCAGCCCGTCCGCATCTTGGCGTTAACGCACTTGTCGGTGCCGCGCGCGATGTGATTCGGCTTGACGAGTTCACGTTTGATCGGCAACACCCGCTCCTCGGCGAAACCGTTGCAAACGTGACTGTTCTCCGTGGAGGAAGCGTACACAACGTGATCCCGGACCAGTGCACGTATACAATCGATGCGCGCATCGCCCCGGCGTACACTTCTGACGAGGTGCTGTCGATCCTGAGGGAAATGCTTGACGCTGATTTGTCGGTGCGGAGCAATCGCTATGTTCCTGTTGAAACCGATCACTGCGAACCGATTGTTCGCGCGGCCGTCGCGGCATCCGGCAAAGAGCCCTTTGGGTCGCCAACGGCGTCCGACTGGGTGTATGTTCGTGATGTCCCTACCGTGAAGCTGGGACCCGGCGACAGTAACCGCTCCCATACAGCCGGCGAGCGCATCGAGATTGATGAACTTGCGAAAGGTCCGGATGTGTACCGCGCGATCATCGAAGAGTACTTCCAGGTAATAGCAGGATGAAGCAGCACGACGCAGCAGCTACGCATAGCGCGGGCCCCCTTTGGCAGAAGGGAGATGGTCACTCTGAGGAGTGGATCATCCGGTATACCGTCGGCGACGATTATGTCTGGGACAATGAGCTTCTCCCCTACGACGTTCAGGCGACGCGCGCTCACATTGCCGGTCTTCAGCGAATTGGCGTCCTGACCTCACAGGAGCTGCAGTCACTTCTGGCTGGGCTCGACCACATTCTTAAGGAGTGGTCGGCGGGCAACATCATCGTGCGTCCTGAAGACGAAGACTGCCATACGGTGATCGAACACGTCCTTACCGAACGTGTCGGTCCCGCAGGTGGAAAGGTCCACACCGGACGTTCGCGAAACGACCAGGTGCTCGCCGCCATGCGACTGTACGAGCGCGATCGCGCGCGCGCCCTTGCCGGCGCAACGCTCGACTTCGCCAATGTGCTGATAGAGCGTGCTGCTGATCATGATGACTGGCTCATGCCCGGGTACACGCATACACAGAAAGCCATGCCATCGTCCGTGGGACTCTGGTTCGGCGGGTATGCGGAGACGCTCATTGATGATGCGCGGCTACTGGTTGCAGCATCTGTCTTCGCAAACAGGTCGCCACTTGGCAGCGGTGCCGGCTACGGCATTCCGCACATAAACCTGGACCGGAAGGGTGTAGCCGACGATTTGTTCGACGGGCATCTGATCCTCAACAGCACGGCGGTTCAGCTTGGACGTGGCAAAGTTGAAGCGATGCTCCTTGCCGGGTTGACGCAACTGATGCTGACGCTGAACCGCATGGCATCTGACCTGACGCTTTATGCGTCGCAGGACTTCGACTTCGTGAGCTTCCCGTCGACCATGTCAACGGGATCCAGCATAATGCCGCACAAGAAGAACCCCGATGTCCTTGAAATCGCACGTGCCTCGTATCACCGGGTGTGCGCGGAGCACAGCCTTCTGCTGACGCTCGGCGCGAACCTTTCGTCGGGGTACCACCGGGACCTCCAACTCTCCAAGGCTGCGGTCATGCGATCGGTCGAGGTCAGCCGACAGACTCTTGATGCCATGCACCGGTTCGTGTCGGCCGTGACGTTCAATCGCCAGCGGGTCGATGACGCCGTTTCAGCGCAGATGCTCACGGCGGGAAATGCGCTGCGCGCGACCCTGGAGGGACGACCCTTTCGCGAAGCCTACAAGGACAATGCTGATGCCGCGACTCGCCCCGACGCGGCTACAATTCTTGGCTCGTACCGTACCATCGGCTCACCCGGCAACACGCCGATCAGCGAACTCAGGGAGCAGCTCGAAGCGGTTCGCAGCTCGTTAGTCTGATGACTCGCTGTTGACGCC
>JAUIJQ010000395.1 GCA_030431165.1 Rhodothermia bacterium
TTTTGAACACGTAAAACAATGGGCAAAGATGACCCATGCGCGCGGCGTACCCACCGCGTCCACGTCAATACGTGCCGACAGGCTATGGCCGCTGCTGGAAGGAATATCAAGCATCTCGTTCTTGATGAGCTATTTCGAAAAGGCGGATGGTCTTCTACATCCGCGATAGACGTGGTAAGCATACGGGTGAGGCCGCACAGGCGTGTGGGACAACATCGACCGATCTGTCGAATGCACAGACATAACGTGGAAGCGGTTCGACGCACAACTCGTGTTTGCGAGGCCGGCACAGAAATCGTCAATTGCTTCGGCCTCCTCGCGACCACCCGTATGTCCCGGATACACCATGATTGTTACAAGTCCGAACCGCAGCAGCTGACTACAGGCTGCCCGGATTGCAGTCAATGACGTCCCGGGACGCGTGATTACCGACTTGTCGGATCCTGGCAGGTAGCCAAGATTAAACGTCGCACATCGAATACCCTGATTGTCGCGGATTCCTGCCTCATCGACCAGGAATTCGTGCCCCTTATGTCGAAGACTGACGCGGTCGATGAGCCCCTGCGCCGTGAGACGCGCCGTTGTATTTCTGATTGCCTCCTCCTGCACGTCAAATCCGATCACGCGGCCTGAACGTCCGACCAGTCGAGCCAGATACGCCGTATCGTACCCGTTACCGACCGTTGCATCGACAACCAGATCACCGGTACGAACGGTGCGGGCAATCGCGAATCGGGTTGCAACGAGGGGCCGTCGCGATAACGTCATGGCGCTGAAGTACGGGAAATCCTGGTGGACCTGCTCCTTTTGGATTCGACGATTTGCGGCGTTTTGTACCTTGCGACCTACGAATGTTTCCCCGGTTGTCAGCAAACCCCATGCTCGAGGAGCGAACGGGAGATAAGGTAGTTGTCCCACCACCAACGGGCAGGCCCTACCCCGTTATTACAGCGTCGCGAAGCCAGTTGGCACAGACCATGCACGCGCATGGCTTGGCCGGTGGCCGGTGTTTTGTTGTCACCGATGACAACGTTGCTGAACTGTACGGTGCCGAGATAGAGACCTCATTGACCGATGGCGACTTTGAGGTGTCGATGCAGATCGTGCAGCCCGGCGAAGCCGCGAAAGATCTGGAGATCGTATCCGATTTGTACCGGTGGGCATTTGCTGAGGGAGTTGATCGATCTACGCCGGTAGTTGCACTGGGTGGAGGCGTGATTGGCGACCTCACGGGCTTCTTTGCCGCCACCGTGCTGCGCGGCGTCCCGCTGGTCCACGTTCCGACGACGCTTGTCGCGCAGGTTGATAGCTCGATTGGAGGAAAGACGGGCGTAAATCACGTATCCGGCAAGAACCTGATCGGATCGTTCTACCGACCAACCTTTACGCTCGCCGACACCGAGATGCTGGGCACGCTACCCGATGTCGAATGGCGAAACGGGCTGTCGGAGGTCCTCAAACACGCCCTGATTCGTGACGCTGTGTTTTATGAGTGGCTTCGTAGCAATTGGAGTGACGTCACAAGTCGTAGTAGCGCGCTTGTGCCTGAGCTTGTCTCTCGTGCCATGAGCATCAAGATTGATGTAGTAGCGCAGGACGAGTTTGAGGGTGGGCTTCGCCGGATTCTGAACTTCGGCCACACGTTCGGGCACGCTATCGAACGCATCGCGGGATTTGGCACAATTGGGCACGGCGCCGCGGTGGCACTGGGCATGCGCGCCGCCTGCTGGCTGTCAGCTGATCGTGGTCGCTCCGTCCCACTGACGGAGGTCGACGCAATGCTGCGTGACCTCACACCGTCGCGCCTGCCGCGCATGCCGGTGGACTGGCTGCTGCAGTCAATGCGGCGCGACAAGAAGCGGATTGGAGACACGCTTCACCTGATTCTACTTGAATCGGTTGGACGGGCAGAAATCGTGACCGACGCCACCGACTCCGAGCTGCGAGCCGCGCTGGACTTCGCCCTTTCGTGACGCACCGCTGAGGCACAAAAACCGGCCCTCACGGTACAATCAGCCCACCACCACGGGCATACCAATCCGGTTCCTGCTGCACATACCTCGCGGCACCATCAAGGTGACGCTGTACCTGCTGTTCTTCGGCACGCTTCTGTTCTTTGGCCTAACGCGGACCAGAGCCGGACGCGCTGAGCTTAAGCGGCAGCTCGAACAGCAGTTCAGTACCCGTTTCGACGGGGCGCTTGAGATCGGGCAACTCGAGGGCAACGTGGTCTATTCCCTGCTCGCCCGGAACGTAACACTGCGCGATCCATCAGGCGCAACGGTTGCCCAAATCGACAGTATCTGGGCGTACCCGACGTGGGCAGGAATCCTCAAGAGAGCGCTCGAATTTGACCGACTTGAACTTCGCGGCGCGACGATATCCCTCGAGCAAGATTCTACCGGCGACTGGAATCTGAATCGAGCCTTCCAGCCGCGTCGGTTTGACGCCGATACCACCGGGCCGCGTCCGCCGTCTCTTGTGCTACCGCGCTTTGTCGTACGGCGGACCAACCTATCCGTAAGAAGTGACGCGCCACCTCCTGACGCCGTGACGCGCGAACTCGTATTTGATTTCCTGAATACAAACTACCACATCGATCATGCGCGGGTGGCCATGGACTGGATGCCCACTTCGAAACAGATCGACCTGATTGATGTCTCCGGCAGACTTGAACGACCTGATCTCCTGATAACAGACGGCGCCGCGCAGGTCGTGGTTCGTCCCGACGGCGTTGACGTCAATGATCTGCGTTTGAGCACCCCCGGAAGTGACGTCGATGCCGTCGCATCAATTCGAGTCCCTCGCGTCGATCAGTCGGGACAGCCGTCCGTTCAGCTCACAGTCGATGCACCTCGCCTCAGCTCACGTGAGTTGACCGCGGCGTTTCCACTTCAACCGTTCCGGCAGTCGGTCGGTTTGCGACTGCACACGTCCGGCACGATTGAAGACTTCGGCCTCGGGACTGTCTTCCACGGTTGATGACACGGTCTCGGTGGACCTCGCCGTCTCCTCAGACTACGTCGGGGTCCTCGACCTTGACGAGCTCCTCCCCGACCGCGGCATTGGCCGCTACTATGCTGTTGACTCGCTCGCCGGTGAACTGTTTGTTCAGGCACGCCTGCCCCGGCCTGCGGCAGGCGCCGCTACACTATCCACGTTCATCGCGTTTGTCCAGACTGACATACAGACGGCGGCAGGTGGGCTTTCAGCGAGTGGCCGCGTCGCACGTGCCGATTCGGACTATTCCCTTGAGGCGAACCTTGCCATGGAGGACATCGACGCAAGCGCCGCAACCGGGGGTCGCCTTCCACCCAGCCTGCTGAGTGGCTCGGCATTCGTTGCGACATCCACGCTGGACCCCGCCCGCGCGACCGGCACGCTCGATGCTCGTCTTTCGGATTCCTGGTACGACGGCGTACGCCTCGATTCCCTTCGGATTGAGTCAGAAGCGACGGACGGGCGCTTCGACGTTGCTGCAACCCTCGAACAACTTGGCAGCCACTATGAACTATCCGGATTCGCCGACCTCTCGCGCGGGACGAATCAGCCGCAGGTAAGAAGCCGACTTGTCGCACGAAATGCTGATCTCGGTCATCTAGTGAGGAACGACTCGCTTGCGACCTCGCTGAGCGGCGAAGCAACGCTTGCCGTGACGACATCCCCTGGTGGCTTGCGCGCGGATGCGACCATTGAGATGAGTGGCGGTCGCGTTGATCGATCCGGCCACACGGTTACTGTCCCCCGCTCGTACACGTCAGCCGTTTTCCAGACCGAAGCAACAGGCTCGCGACTTGAGCTTTTCGGCGACGTAGTGCGCGGCGTCTTGACGTCCACGCAACCGCTTGGTGACTTTCGCGAGGCGTGGCCAATGGCGATCGCGTCGTTCCGGTCCTCGGTGGATCAAGCCATGCCTGGTCCCTATGCAGCCATTGCCCGGGCACCAGCGGTTAGGCCCGCCGTGCTCCCGGACACAGATCTCGAGTTCGACCTCGACGTGTCTGCCGACACGACGCTTGCCAGCATCGCATTCCGCAGACCATACCACATTGGCGCACTCGCCGTGCAGGG
>JAUIJQ010000396.1 GCA_030431165.1 Rhodothermia bacterium
CGGCGGCTTTTCTGGCGAGTCCCAGCGAATCACCGATGTAATCGGCAAGGTCCTGAATCTCCGGTTCCTGGTAGTAGTGCGCGAGCAGGACTGCGTTCTTCTCTCGACGCAGCCGATCAATCTCAGCGTACACATCCAGTGCAGGATCAATCGCCTCCTGAACAAACCCGATGTCGCGATCTAGCGTTACCGTTGTCATAGCGGTGCTCTGGTTATTCGGTGCCGATGTGTGAACGAGCCATTCCGGTATTCGTTCACGTCGCCCGGGGCTGACGGCGCGGCTGGAGCGTTCCCTCAACGAGCTCAAGCACCCGGTCTGCGTGTGACGCGAGCGTCGCATTGTGCGTCACGACAACAAAAGCCTGCCCGAATTCTCGCGACAGGGAAAACAGATGTGCGTGCAACAACTCCGCCGTCGCATGATCGAGGTTGCCCGTCGGCTCATCTGCCAGGACAAGCTCGGGCTGGTTCATCAACGCCCTGGCAACTGCAACGCGCTGCTGCTCGCCTCCCGACAACTGCGACGGTCTGTGTTCGAGACGGTCTCCTAGATTCATGCGGCGCAGTAGTGACGCTGCGCGCTTCTTTGCGTCAGCAAGCGGAGCCCGCTGGATAAGCGCGGGCATAGCGACGTTTTCTACAGCCGAGAATTCCGGAAGGAGATGGTGAAACTGGAAGACAAACCCGATTTCGCGATTCCGGAACGCAGCCAGTTCCTCGTCTGATCGCGTGAAGACGTTCTCGCCGTTGAAGAGTACGGTCCCCGAATCAGGGCGGTCAAGCGTTCCCAAGACATGTAGCAGGGTACTCTTTCCAGATCCGCTCTCACCGATTATCGCCACAACCTCGCCGGCGGCAACCTCGAGCGAAACACGCTTCAGCACCTCGAGTCGCCGATCCCCGGTCTGATAGCTCTTCGAGACGTCGTCTACGCGAAGGAGGATCGACTTAGTAGCAGACATCGTGTTGGTCTCCGGTGCCACTACCGCTCGATGCCATACTTGTTCATCTTGTTGTAGAGGTGGGAGCGCTGGATGCCGATCGCTTCAGCCGTCTTCGACACGTTCCAGTCGAACTCGTCCAGTTTTCGCTGGATGAAAACCTTCTCGGCTTCGTCGCGGAACTCAGCGAACTGATCGTACTGTTGCAGAAGGCCCTCGAGGGCGCTTGCACCCGTTGCGCGCGGCTCAACGTAGCGCGACACATCTTCGGTGGTTACCGTCTCTCCGCTGAGAATCAGGAGACGTTCTATTACGTTGTGCAGCTCGCGAACGTTGCCGCGCCATTCCAGCGTCTTCAACTTCTCCAGGGCCTGCGGGTCGATCGACTTTGTCTCGATCCCGTTTCGGCGCGCTAGCCGATCAACAAAATGCATCGCGATTGTCGGCACGTCGTCACGCCGCTCGCGCAACGGCGGCACGTGAACGAGGATCACTGACAACCGGTGATAGAGGTCCTCGCGAAACTCGTTCTCGGCAATCCGACCGAGTAGATCTTTGTTGGTTGCAGCGATCACGCGGACGTTTACCGGAATTGAGCGGTCGCCACCAACGCGTGTAATCTCATTCTCCTGCAGGGCACGCAGAACCTTCGCCTGGGCAGCCAGCGACATGTCGCCGATCTCGTCCAGAAACAGTGTTCCGCCATCAGCCTGCTCGAATTTGCCTATCCGCTGTTTTGTCGCTCCCGTGAACGATCCCTTCTCGTGACCAAAGAGTTCGCTCTCGATGAGTTCTGACGGAATCGCAGCGCAGTTCACCTCAACAAGCGGCCCGGCCTGGCGTGCCGACTTGTGGTGGATCCACTTGGCGACGAGTTCTTTCCCGGTGCCGGCCTCACCCGTCACAAGCACGCGCGCCTCCGTCGGCGCAACCCGGTCAATCGTCTCTTTAATCCGCGAGATCGCTGGACTGTCTCCGAGGATGGGGGTCAGATCCCCTTCATGGCGCTCAACAATCTGCTGGCGCATCCGACGATTCTGCGTCTCGAGCTGCTTCCGGTCGAGCGCATTGCGGAGCGTCAACAACAACCTGTTCAGATCAGGCGGCTTCTCGACAAAATCGAACGCACCCAGCTTTGTCGACTCAACCGCCGTTTCGATGTTGCCATGCCCCGATATCATCACGACGGGCAGTTCCGGGAATTCAACGGCAACCTCGGCGAGCACCTCCATTCCGTCTCGCTTCGGCATCTTTACGTCCAGCAGGACCAGGTCCCACGACTCGCCCCTGATTCGCCTCAGCGCTTCTTCGCCATCTTCGGCCTCATCGACCTGGAAGTCCTCGTACTCCAGGATCTCCTTCAGCGTACGCCGAATGCTTGACTCGTCATCGACGATGAGAATTCTCGGCTTTGCCATGGCTCGGCGTAGTTGCTGTGTCAGTCGATCGCCTGGGCGGAGCTACTGGCGTGCCTGAGCACGCGCTACCAGAAACTCCGTATCACCCGCCGCCTGTGAATCCGGATAGTCTTCCGCTACACGTTCGTATACGCGCACGGCGCGGTCACTGTCGCCAGCGGCTTCGTACGCGCGGCCGGCCTTCACCAGGTATTGCGGCGACAGCTGGTCGTCTTCGTTTGCTTCAGCCGCCCGCTCGTAGAGTCGTGCCGCATCAGCATGCTCGCCTCGCTGTGCCAGGATGTCGGCCTCGCCGGCATACGCACTCGCGCCAAGGTAGTCGTTGTCTTTCTCGTACTGCCGAAAGAGAGACAGCGCCTCATCGTGGTTGCCCATGCGGTAGTACGCGTCGGCAGCATAGAAGCGTGCGAGGTTACCGGCCTCGGTTCCGCCGTATGAGTCGATCACCTGCAGCAGGCCCGGCGATCCGCCGACGCCGTTCAGCGCTTCGTCGTAAAGCGCTTGCTCGTAGTTCCGAACGGCTGGTGCCATTTCGTCGGCCGCACGCGTCTCGCGCTGGCTACTCAGGTATCCCGCACCCACAAAGACGAGGATCGCGACGACGAGCGCGCCGGCGACGCCATACACGAGGGTCCGGTTCTGATCGAAGAATCCGATCGCCCGGGCGTAAAAGGTGACTACGGTATCTTCCCGGAGCTTCTCTTTGCGCGAGATCTTACGGGTTGGCTTGAGGGTCGACATGCAGGACCGTCCAGCTACTTGGCTTAAGGTTAGTAATGGCGTCTCGAGGTGACGTCTTGGCGTGGCGTCTTGACGTGGCGTCTTGACGACCGCCCCGAATGCGCACCACCGCAGCGTTCTGGAGGTGAGCTGCAGTCTGATTTGCGCGCAGAACGCGTTTCTACACGCAAGATGCACCAAAGATTCGCAAATTATCGCATTCCGGCCCGCACTGCAATGAACGCACCAGTGAAGTGTCTGTGCGCTTCGCGTACGGATGCCGTCCAGACACGGCGATGTGCGGTGTTTCGTCAAGCCGGTTTGTATTATCCAGAGGCAAAACAAACCAACCCACCCTAATTCTCCCGAGAGCATGGCAATCAAACTGGGCATCAACGGATTTGGCCGAATCGGCCGTCTCGTATTTCGAGCAATTCTCGAACGCGGCGCCAGGGATTTCGATATCGTCGCTGTCAACGACCTTACCGACGCCGCCACGCTCGCCCACCTGTTCAAGTATGACTCCGTTCACGGTCGTTTCCCAGGAGACGTCGGCGTAGATGGCGACCACCTCGTCATCAACGGTGACCGCTTCAAGGTGCTCAGCGAGCGCGACCCCTCCAAGCTGCCGTGGGGCGACCTCGGGGCGGACGTTGTCGTAGAGTCTACCGGATTTTTCCGCACCCGGGAAAAAGCCGCGATGCATTTGGCTGCGGGAGCCAGGAAAGTCGTCATCTCAGCGCCAGCCAGCGGCGCGGTTGATGCAACGGTTGTCCTCGGTGTCAATGACGATGTCCTTACGGGAAAAGAGGAGGTCATCTCAAACGCAAGCTGCACGACAAACTGCCTCGCGCCGATGGTTAAGGTGCTCGACGACAACTTTGGGGTCGAGCGCGGCTTTATGACCACTGTGCACGCGTATACATCCGACCAGCGCATTCAGGACGCGCCGCACAAAGATCTGAGGCGTGCGCGTGCAGCGGCCGT
>JAUIJQ010000397.1 GCA_030431165.1 Rhodothermia bacterium
TGATCTAACCAATCCCTTGCTTGGCATGCCCCCGGCGCTTTGCGTCGGGGGCTTTTTTCTTTTGCCATAACAGCACTCAGCGTACCTCTTCGAATGGACGACATCACTCCGGCATCCCTTTCTCAACACGAACGTGACTTGTGGCAAGAGGGACGCATCAAAGACCTCTGGCGCGTCTTCAGAATCATGGGCGAGTTCGTGGAGGGTTTCGAAACCATGTCTCGACTTGGCCCATGTGTGTCGATGTTCGGGAGTGCCCGAACCAAGCCAGACGATCCGTACTACAAGCTCGCCTCTGACACGGCGGGCGCACTCGTCAGAAAGGGTTTTGGCGTCATCACGGGAGGCGGCCCCGGCATCATGGAGGCAGGCAACCGCGGCGCCCGTGAAGCAGACGGCGCATCGGTCGGCCTCAACATCGTCATCCCCCACGAACAGGCCTCTAACCCGTTTGTCGATCACGACAAACTCATCACCTTCGACTTCTTCTTTGTGCGCAAGGTCATGTTCGTCAAGTACGCCCAGGGCTTCGTCGCGCTGCCCGGCGGATTCGGCACCATGGACGAACTGTTTGAGGCGCTCACGTTGATCCAGACGCGCAAGTCGACCAAGTTCCCTGTTGTACTGATGGGCACGAGCTTCTGGTCAGGGCTCGTTGACTGGCTTCGCGATTCGCTGTTGGCGGCGGGCAACATCAGCGAACACGACCTGGACCTCTTTCATCTGTGTGACGAGCCCGAGGAGGCCGCGGAGTACATTGCGGCGTTCTATCGAGAACACGCCATGGCGCCCAACTTCTAGGATTGGAGCCCTGTGCAGACAAAACCGCGACAAGACGACTCGACGCAGATTTGTTCAGGATTATGGACAAGTCAACGACTTCAGCGGGAATCCGCGAAACCCGATGGGGGGCCATCGAGTACTTTTTTGCGATGCACTAAAGTCCGTATAATGGGCGTTTACTTTACATAGGGGGCTTTTTACGTGCCCGAAGGAAACCTTGACCGCACGTCCGGGTCTTTTCTTCGGCATGGATCTAGCAAGATTCCCCACATGTGCATCGGTGGGTTGTGCCGCGCACACGAGCACACCAGCTACGCACACCACAGCCAAGCCCTGCAGCCAAGGACAGTAACAGAAACGATTTTTAGTGACATGAAGCGAACAGCCCTCATTCTCGCGCTGGCTCTTGCCACAGGTTTTGCCGGCACAGCGTCTGCACAGGAGTACAAAGAGACGTACAACGCCGCAATCGAGGCCGCCAAAGCCAAGAACTACGCCGACGCATTCTCCAAGTACGAGCTTGCTGCACAACAGGCCACGGCAGCCGGAGACAGCGACATTGCCAAGAAAGCACACATCATGTGCGCCAAGATCGCCAAGGTGACTGGTACAGCCGCGTACAAGGAAGGCAACTTCGACAAGGCGCTCGCTGATTTTGACGCCGGCCTCAAGCACGAGCCGGCCTACATGCCGAACATGTACATGAAGGGCTTGACCCAGAAGAAGCTCGGCGACGTTGACGGTGCGATGGCGACCCTCATGGAGACCGCCAATGGCGCTGACGGCAAGACTGCCCGTACCGCGGCCAACGCGATCCGGGATCATTACCACGCGGAAGCCTCAAAGATTGCTTCCAAAGACGCGATGTCGGGTGCTGATGCCGCGCAGGTCCGCGAGCTGATCGCGAAGATGCAGGAGTTCGGTCAGGAGCCGGATGCAAATTCGCACTACTACCTGGGCCTCGCCGCTAAAGCAGAAGGCAAGTACGAAGAAGGAATCACGCACGCCGACGACGCCATCGGCATGCACCGCGGTAGCCGCAGTGACAAGGCGAAGTTGTACTTCCTGAAGGGTGAGTGCCTCATGCTTCAGGGCAACAACGATGCAGCCAAGACAGCTTTTGCTGAAGCAGCCTACGGCTCATACAGAGCCTCTGCACAGCACTACATCGAGACGCTGTAAGCGTAACTCGCTCAACCGCGTTAAACGCAGTTGAATTGAAGCTGAGTTTCAAGGGCCCGGGGATGTTTCCCCGGGCCTTTTCTTTTTTCCGGCCACGCGTCGTGGTACCTTGGCTGAACCACCACTCGACGTTATCAGCATGCCCCAAACGGCAATCGCCACGACCGCGATCATCGGTCGCGACGTGCAACTCGGTGACGACACGCGAATTGGCGAGTACACAGTCATTGAAGACGGTGTACGCATCGGCGGCCGGTGCGAGATCGCTCACAATGTCGTGATCCACGCCGGAACCGTCATCGGCGACAACGTCCGTATCGATGCCGGCGCGGTCGTTGGCAAGCAACCGATGCGGTCTAGGAACAGCGCGACTACAAGTGAGAAGGTTGTGCCTCCCGCCAGGATTGGCGAAGCAAGTCTCATCGGTGCCAACTCGGTCGTGTACGCCGGCTGCGAACTCGGCCGAAGCGTTCTTGTGGCGGATCTGGCCACCGTCCGCGAAGATGTCACGGTCGGCGACTTCACGATCGTCGGGCGCGGCGTAGCAATCGAGAACCACTGCACGGTCGGCCGGTACTGCAAGCTGGAAACGAATGTTTACGTTACCGCTTACACCACGATCGAAGACCGCGTCTTCGTCGCGCCGGGAGTACTGACGAGTAATGACAATTTTATAGGGCGCACAGAAGAGCGCTTCAAGCACTTCAAAGGCGCGACGATTCGACGCGGTGGGCGTATCGGTGTTGGTGCGGTTCTGCTACCCGGCGTCGAGATCGAATCCGACGCCGTGGTTGCCGCCGGTGCGGTGCAGACCAAGACGGCGCAATCCGACACGATCTACGCCGGTGTACCCGCACGTCCGTTTCGCGACGTCCCCGAAGAGCAGAAGCTTGACAACCAGGGCTGGAAAGACATCAAATGACAAAGGACAATTCCACTCTCCCACTTGCGATGGTTGATCTGACCACGCAATACAGTCGAATCCAATCAGAGATCGACGAAGCACTGCAAGCCGTTCTGGACTCCGCGCACTTCATTCGGGGGCCGATTGTCGGCGAGTTCGAGTGCTCGCTCGCCGGCTACCTGGATGTGCCTTTTGTGCATGGAGTAGCCAACGGCACCGACGCACTTCAGGTGGCCCTGATGGCTCTCGACGTGGGGCCGGGCGATGAGGTCGTAACATCACCTTTCACATTTATCGCTACGGCAGAGGCCGCAGCGCTACTCGGTGCGCGTGCCGTATTCGCCGACATCGAGCCCGACACGTTCAACATGGATCCGAAGCGTATCGAAGAGCGGATCACCGAACGAACGAAGGCGATTGTGCCCGTGCACCTGTTTGGTCAGCCCGCCAACATGGAGCCGATCATGGAGATCGCTTCGCGCCACGGCGTTCCTGTGGTAGAGGACAATGCACAGTCCGTGGGCGCCAGGTATCAGGGTCAAACAGCGGGATCAATTGGCGACATAGGCACGCTATCCTTCTTCCCGTCCAAGAATCTGGGCGCGTACGGCGACGGCGGCGCAGTGTTGACTCGCAGCCAGCCGCTGTACGAACGCATGCGCATGATAGCGTCGCACGGTTCGCGCAAGAAGTACTACAACGAGATCGTGGGTGTAAACAGCAGGCTTGATGCAATGCAGGCAGCGATCCTCAAAGTCAAGCTGAACCACCTCGACGACTTCATCGCACGCCGCGTTCGCGCCGCTGACCTGTACGACACGCTGCTCAAGGATACGCCCGGAATTACACGTCCGGTGCGAGCCGAATACGCAACGCATGTATTTCACCAGTACACGATCAGGGTTTCGTCTGATCTCGAAGGTGGCCGCGACGGGCTGGCGGCGTTCCTGAAGAGCAGGCAGATCCCGCATGCCGTGTACTACCCGGTTGGTCTCCACCAGCTTCCCGTTTTTTCGGATGGCGAACATGCCGTACCGCCCGGCGAGCTACCCCAGACAGAGGCGGCCGCGGCTGAGGTGATATCGCTTCCGATGCACACGGAGTTGACCGCGGCCCAACAGGAGTTGGTTGCTGAAGCGATTGCCGAATTCGCACGAGGCGTGCAAATCCCGGAGGCACATGGATAAGCCG
>JAUIJQ010000398.1 GCA_030431165.1 Rhodothermia bacterium
TCAGCAGGCCGACGACGAGTCAGCGCTTGCATGGCATGACGTCGCGGTGCCGCGATTCTATATGGACGAAGCGCACACGGCGCCATTTACCGGAACGATCAGTCCGTCGGGACAGACGGCAACTGACAGCACCGGTGCGGTATTCGCCAGCCTGTACGGCGAGGCTGTTGAAACCGGCGCTCCACTGACGTCGCTGGCATTCCGGCGAGGGCTTGAAGGCTTTGGCTTGTCGTCGGTTGGTGGTGTGATCGTACTGATCTCGGTGCTTCTGTTTGGGATCTCAACGTCGATCTCGTGGAGTTACTACGGTGACCGATGTGCGAACTACCTGTTTGGGCCCCGCGCGATTCTTCCGTACAAGGCGGTGTTCCTCTTGATGCACTTTGTCGGCGCGACGACGTCCCTTGCGACGATCTGGGTGCTCGGCGACGTGGCGCTGGGGGCGGTAACGTTCCCGAACCTGATCGCGTTGATCCTTCTCGCGGGTGTCGTGCGGAAGCTCACGAAGAGCTACTTCGAGCGTAAGCCGTGGGTCGAGAATGCCGAGGTTCACAAAGCCGTCGTTGAGGCAAAGCGTCGGGAGAAGGGGCAGTAGGACACCCAGCCGATGGGCCACCTTACCGTCATTGACCATCCGCTGTTAAAGCGCGACCTGACTGTCCTTCGGGACGCGGGTACGCCGCACGGGACGTTTCGCAAGACGCTTTCCGATGCGGCGGCGATCCTCGCGTACGAAGTCATGCGCGACCTGCAGCTCGCCGAACATGCGGTTGAGACTCCGCTCGAATCAACCGTTGGCTACTCGCTGCGTGAGGAGGTCGTCGTTGTTCCGATTCTGCGTGCCGGGTTAGGGATGGTAGACGGCTTCACCCGGTTTGTGCCCGAGGCGCGTATCGGGCACCTCGGGATGTATCGGGATGAGCGTACGCACGAGCCAGTCGACTATTACTCGAACATCCCGGGCGGACTCGAAACCGCGCGGTTGTACGTCGTTGATCCGATGCTGGCGACGGGCGGAAGTGCGTCGGGGGCCGTCGCGCACCTCAAGGCGCGGGGCGCCGCAAACTTCACGTTTGTGTGTCTCGTCGCGGCGCCGGAGGGCGTTGCCCGATTACATGCTGATCATCCGGACGTTCGTATCGTCACGGCGACACTTGATCGAGAACTGGACGGCAATGCGTACATCCGGCCCGGCCTTGGTGACGCGGGTGACCGGATTTTCGGAACGCTCTAGCCTTTCATGAACAGGTAACTCCAGGTACTTCCAGGTATTTCCTAATGCAAGGCTCCAAGCGCTTCCTGATGATCGTCGGCGTGTTGATTGCGCTATGCGCGATGTATGTGACGATGTCGCCGCGCGTTGGACTGGCGCAGGCGCAGGCGCAGGACACCGCAGATGTCGCCGCTACGGACGCCGCTGCGGATGACGCTGCGGATGACGCCGTCATGGACGCAGCCGCTCCCGGAAGTGCAGACGCAACCGAACCCTCGGCACAAGAAGCGGCTCCTGCCGTGCCCGAGGATGTTCCACTCATCGTCGCCTCAGACCGATGGGCTCACTGGTCGTCCATTCTGCCGCCCGTGCTGGCGATTATCATCGCGCTTGCGCTTCGTCGCGTCATTCCCGCGCTGTTCTTTGGAATCCTGCTCGGGGCCTGGCTGATCAGGGGGGTGACGATTGGCGGACTCTGGCAGGGCCTGCTCGACACGTATCAGGTCTGGGTTCTGGATGCGATCGTTGATGCTGACCACGCGGCCATTCTTTTATTCACGCTCATGATCGGAGGCATGGTTGGCATCGTGTCCCGCAGCGGAGGGATGCAGGGCGTTGTCAATCATATCGCTCGCTGGGCAACAAGTGCGATGCGGGGGCAGGTCGCGACATCGTTCCTGGGCATCGCCATCTTCTTCGATGACTACGCCAACACGCTGGTTGTCGGCAACACCATGCGCCCGGTCACTGATCGCTTGCGCGTGTCCCGCGAGAAGTTGGCGTACATCGTGGATTCAACGGCAGCCCCGGTTGCATGCCTGGCATTTGTAACGACGTGGATCGGCTACGAGGTTGGCCTGATCGAGGATGCGCTCGGCGGTATTGCCGGATTCAACGAGTCGGCTTACGGGCTTTTTCTCAGTTCCATCCCGTACAGCTTCTATCCGATTCTTGCGCTTGTGATGGTGTTCACGATCGCGTTCACCGGTCGTGACTTCGGTGCCATGTATCGCGCTGAGATCCGGGCCCGCACAACCGGCGCTGTGCTCGCACCCGGCGCAAAGGTCGACGAAGCCGCTGCTGAATCGGAGGAGTCGCAGGCCAAGCCCGGGAAGCCGCAGCGTGCGATCAACGCGATCCTGCCGGTATTGGTGTTGGTTGGCGGCGTGATCTACTTCCTGTTTGACACGGGGGAAGGCTCAAACCTGCGCGAGATAATCGGTGATGCTGACTCATACAAAGCGCTCGTCTACGCTTCGCTGCTTGGCATGTTGACAGCCGCGGGTCTGGCACTTGGGCAACGGATTCTCACCGTCGATGAGCTCGTCGAGTCGTGGTACCGCGGCGTTAAGTCGATGCTCTTCGCCATGATCATTCTGATCCTCGCGTGGTCGCTGTCGGAAATAACCAAGGGACTTGGTACCGCCGATTTCCTGGTGTCGGTTCTTGGCGATCGATTAAGTCTTTGGATGTTGCCCGCCATCGTTTTTGTATTGTCGGCTGCAACGGCTTTTGCCACCGGCTCCAGTTGGGGTACGATGGGTATTCTCATGCCGCTTGTGCTTCCGCTGGCGTGGGCAATGTTGCAGCTTACCGGCGACCCCGTCGATCATACGCACATCATCAGCTCAAGTATCGCATGTGTTCTAGCCGGAGCTGTCTGGGGTGACCACTGCAGCCCGATATCCGACACAACCATTCTGTCGTCCATGGCGTCGGGATGTGACCACATCGATCACGTTCGCACGCAGCTTCCGTATGCAGGCTCGGTCGGCATTATCGGTCTCGTACTGGGCACGGTTCCGGTTGGTATGGGCCTGCCGTGGTGGGTCGGTATGATGCTTGGGATCGCCGCTGTCCTGGCGCTGGTGTTCCTGCTCGGAAAACGTGTAGACGACCCGCGGGCGTCGGAACAGGTGCTCTCGTGAGTCGTGCCAGAGGCGCACCAATCAAAATGGTATATGCTCGATCATGATGACCGGCCCTGGGGCCGCTGGGAGGAATATCTCAACGAGGAAGGCTACCGCGTAAAGCGGATCATTGTCTCTCCTTGGCAAAGGCTATCGCTTCAGAAGCATGAGCACCGCGCTGAGCACTGGGTCATCGCAAAGGGCAAGGGTAAGTTCACGCTCGATGACGACATCATCGACGTTGAGGCGGGTTCAACGGTCTTTATCCCGATCGGCGGGGTCCATCGGATCGAGAACCCCAACGAGGAGCCTCTGATCATCATCGAGACACAGCTTGGCCTTTGTCTCGAAGACGACATCATCAGGTTGGAAGACGACTACGGTCGTTCCTGAGCGCGTCGTCGCATTTCGGCCATGATCCGGTCAGCAACCGTTTGCGCCAGTTCGGGGGCATTGCCCCAGGCTCGGTTGTTTGCGACGATGTTCAACGTTTTACCCTGCTCGATTGCCTGAAAGGCAAGCGCTGCGGTGTCGTCGATCATTTGGTGGGCCTGTCTTGTGTCAGCAACCTCAGGAACCACCGCATCGAACGGCCACGTCTTCGCGTACGCGTCTGCGTACGGAACGCGTAGCGGTGTCAGCAGCCGGACGAGCGCGTCCGACTTTCCAGTGAACCGTTCGCCGGCAAGCGCCCATTGTTTGCGGATCGGCGGTAACCACGTCCAGTGACTGAATACGTGCCCGATGCCGCGGGACTCGAGCCACTCGAAGTAGGTAGGCTGCAGCAAGTGCTCAGAGCGAAGCTCAATATGTAGCCGCGCGTTGTCGGGGACTCCCGAGAAAAACGCCTCCAGGTCGGCAACGTAGTCGTCGATCTCGGGCGTATCGCCTTTTCGCTGATACTCCTGCTCAAAGACCAGGCCTGCAAGCTGATTG